>CAZPEE010000018.1:15319-18020 GCA_964585525.1 uncultured Cocleimonas sp. | reverse complement strand
TTATCCCCTTTTTTTTACCGAAATGGGGAGTCATCTATTTTTAGGAACCGCTCACGCAAAATGTGGAACGCCGAATTCAATCTTTATCTATACTCTGAAAGCCCCTGTACGCCTCTGGACTATGAGGCACTCTGTAGTGGCATAGTAAAAGTGGACACGCTTTTAAGGTGTGAATTTATTGGCGATAAAATTGGCAGAACGGCAAGCAGAACACGTTACCAGACGGGTGATAAGTTTTTATCGTTACTCAGTTTTATGGGCTGTTCGCCCACTATTGAGTTAGAACCCCAGGAGGATAAACCCTATTGCTATATTGAAATAGAAAATGCACCAGCAAAAACCGTATTCATTTCAGGGAAGAATTTAAGAAAAACCACATGTCCGGAATGCAAGCAGAGAATCAATCATATCGGGGAGCTTATCAATACGGCGCTGGACAACAAAACAGACTTGATAAACTGCCCACATTGTCATCACCCTATTCCTTACCACAACATCAACTGGCGCAAAACAGGATTTATTGCAAAGGACTGGGTTGTGGTGGGGAATATTTATGAGTCCGAGGCTGTGCCGGGCGATAACTTGCTGAACTGCCTGGAAAAGGTGACGGGGACAAGCTGGAAATTTGCCTACATTCGTACTGAAAATTAATCTGGTGAAACATCCAGGCTAAACCTGTAATTGTTCTAATGTGATACCTTGCTGTTTTAGTATTTTTTCTAATTTTCGTTTTTGGATGCCCACGCTTAATAATGGCTCTCCAAGATCGGAGGTTGTTTCACTTTGAACTGCATCAAGTTCATAAAGCTTTGCGCGTAAACGACCCATTTCGGGAGGCAAACGTAATTCACCGCTAAACATACTGTCAGCAAAAAATGCACCCAGTGTTTCTTTGAGAAGATCCAGCCCTTCACCCGTCAAAGCCGATAGCCAGACACGCTGGGGCACATCGTTATGCCCTTCATCCAGGTGCGCGGATGCATCCGTCAGGTCGATTTTATTCATCACTTCAAGCTGTGGCACATTTTCAGCACCCAATTCACGCACCACATTATTCACCTGCTCTTTAAAAAACTCCCGTTGTTCTTCGCTGGCATCAATCACATGTAAAATCAGGTCGGCTTCAATCGTTTCCTGTAAGGTTGCACGAAAGGCTGCCACTAAATCATGCGGTAAATCACGGATAAACCCAACCGTATCGGCAAGCACGATGGATTGTTGATTGGGTAGGTCAAGGCGGCGCAGGGTGGGGTCTAGCGTCGCAAACAACTGGTCAGCGGCGTACACATCCGCATTTGTCAGTTTATTAAATAAGGTTGATTTTCCGGCATTGGTATAGCCCACCAGAGAAACCGTAGGTGTTTCTGATTTCTGGCGCAACTGCCTGCCCTGCTCGCGCTGTTTGCTCACTTTTTCCAGGCGCTTGTTGATTTGCTTGATACGGATATTCAGTAGGCGACGGTCTGTTTCCAACTGTGTTTCACCGGGGCCACGCATACCGATACCGCCTTTTTGGCGTTCCAGATGCGTCCAGCCTCGTACCAGGCGGGTTGACATGTGTTTGAGTTGCGCCAGCTCTACCTGTAATTTACCTTCGTGGGAACGGGCGCGTTGCGCAAAAATATCCAGGATCAGTGCGGTTCTATCCAGCACGCGGCATTCAATCAGACGCTCCAGGTTGCGTTCCTGGGCAGGGCTTAGTGCATGATCAAAAATGACCACATCCGCATCGTGCTGTTTTACGGCCAGACGAATTTCTTCTGCTTTACCAGAACCAACAAAATAACGGGGATGAGGTCTTTGGCGAGAACCGCCAATAACCATAGCATTATGCGCACCAGCAGAACGAACAAGCTCTTTAAATTCCTGCTCGTCCTGCTGGGCTACTGAATTTGACTCCGACCCTGATTTGGAACCAAAACGTATTTGTACCAGTATGGCATTCTCAATCCGGGTTTCGCCCTGACTGAGTTTATCAAATAGTTCCAAAGGTCGTTATTTAAGGTAGTTCATCATAGTGAACTGCCCCAGTCTTTAATCATCGTCATCTTCAATGGTTAGCTTAATCGGCCGTGCTGGAACAATGGTAGAGATTGCGTGCTTGTAAACCAGTTGGCTTACGGTACTACCAAGCAGTACCACGAATTGATCAAACGATTCTACGTGCCCTTGTAATTTAATGCCGTTCACAAGATAAATCGCAACGGGGATGCGTTCTTTTCTCAAAGCGTTAAGAAAGGGTTCTTGTAGCATATGCCCTTTTGACATGGTGTTCTCCTGATTTCTTATTGGGTTGTGGTTATTAATATTTTATTTGGAAGTTACAGATTCACGGGGGTAAATAGGTAACTCATCTGCATTCCATACAGACTGCGGATAATCATAGCAGATTAAATCAAAAAGTGAAAAAGCAATTGCTCACTATTTGCCCAGTGGTAGGATTACGGCCTCAAACAGCCATTTTAACATGTAAATTCCAGACAAGAGGCGTTTTACAAGCATCCACTAAAACCATTTTTTTAAGCTATACTGTCTCACCAGGAGGCCCTATGTTAATAACAAATGTATTAAAAACTGTGTTGCTTGTGTTTTTAATCATCAATATGCAGATATTTGATGCAAAAGAATCTGCAGGCACTATGGACGAAACCATAGTGGCAAAGACTGCTGAGAAAGAAACCCCGGCAAAAAATGAAATACG
>CAZPEE010000018.1:0-15219 GCA_964585525.1 uncultured Cocleimonas sp. | reverse complement strand
AATAATGGTTTTATCAATGAAAAAATGGCGGGCAGTTATATCCGTTACGACCGTGCCAAAAACCGTTTTGAACTCAAACAACTCTCAGAACGTGTGGTTGCCCGTTTAGAGGCAGAGTATCAGATTGTCTTACAACAATTCCGCGCCAGTGAAGCGACTCAACGTATAAGCCGTTCAACGTTGGCTCAGGCACTGAATACACCGGAACAATTACCTTCTGATTTAACCCCGCCTGATTTATTTGAAGTTCCCGATGAATTGCCCGAGCTTGATTTAGTCTATCAACAAGCTATTAAAAATAACGACTGGCTGAGTCATTTAAAAAAGCAATTCCCCAACGAGGATGAGAAAGCACTCACCTCGTTGATACAAATGAACTTACGCCAGCAAATTCTGGAACTGTTACTCCGTTTACAGGTATTAAAATCCGCAAAGCAACAAGCAGAAACTGAAAACAAACTGCGTGAACTCAACCTGGATATGAGCCGCGCACTGTATGATATGGAAGTTAAAGCTGACCTCGGAAACTCCATGACCCTGCAAAGCAAGGCAATTCTGGAAGAAGAACGCATTCTTTATTGCCAGTATTTAAGCTGGGCACAACTAAATGCGCTACAGGGCAAGTCCATTTTAAGCCCTCCTCCTGTGAATAAAAATGATGAGAACAAGACGGAAAACAACGAATGAAACGACTGTTATTAATGCCTGTATTCTCCCCGGTCTTACTGGTTTTATTATTATCAACGACGCAAGCTGTACACGCACAAACCTATAACGCCCGCCTCGAATGGCTTCACAAGGTTGAATTGCGTATGCTGGATAACGGAATCCTGCAAAAGGTTAATGTGAAGCTGGGGCAACATGTTAAAAAAGGTACGATCCTAACCAGCATTGATCAGCGTGAATTCAAAGCCAGGGTACAAAAAGCACAGGCTGGACTGGATCGTGCCAAGCTCGACTTACAAAATAGCAATGACGAACTTGAACGTGCCAAAGAGCTTTATGAACGTGGTTTGATTGCCGACCAGGAACTTAAAGATGCCAAACGCAAGCACGCATCCATTTTGGCAGAGATTGAATCACTCAAAGCATCATTACTATTGGAAAAAATCGCACTGGAAAGAACCGTTTTACGCGCCCCGGTCAGCGGCATCATCGTAGAAAAAAACGCCTGGGAAGGTGGCGTTGTCTATAAAACACTACAAAAAGACCCGCTGATTTCCATTGCGCCAAACGGCAGCATGCTGGCTCGTGCACTCGTCAATGTCGTTACCTTGCAAAAATATAAACCCGGCCAAGCTGCCAAAGTTAATATCCGGGGCAAAATTTACCCCGGAAAAGTCTATAGCCTTGGCGTTGAAGCTGTGCGTATAGACCCGTCCGGGGCAGTTTATGAATTGGATATTATTTTTAATCACCCCGCAAATGAAACGCTACGCCCTTCGCAAACGGTTAAGGTGATATTGCCTTAGCAAAGAAAACTTATTGCTTCGCTAAATATAAGCATTAATCAATAAGATCGAAATAACAACCGTACTGACAAAAACCCATTTTATCGTATTTGAATAAATCATCATTTTCACCTTTTCCCTTATTTTAAATTGTATCTGACGATACTATAACCAGGCAATCAACTGAGCACTCACGCCCGATTTCCTGACACTCATGATGACATCAACAGGTTTAGTTTCAACCGGGTTATAACCGACAATCATTAAATGTGGCTGTTTGCCTTTTGCATCAGCAGAAACTACGCCCGCTATCTGGCAAATATTATCAGCTAACTTTTCACGGTTAGAACCGTCTAATGTTTCATCAATATGAATAACGATATTATTTGAATTGCTCATTTTTACAATCTCCCTTGGATTAAATGTTAGCCTTGGCGTTTGCCTTTGACTTGAGATCATAATAACCAGGGCAATGTTTATATTCTGTGAAGGAATTCACAAAATTAGGGTTTTAATTTTCTTCTAAAAAGCCTTGTAAATCAGACACGATTTGTTGCAAATCATAGTTTTGCGCATCATAGCGGCTAATATTCGGCTCGGAGCGCATCCAGGTCATTTGCCGCTTGGCTAACTGGCGTGTGGCAATAATGGCCCGTTCACGCATCTCGTCTTTATCCAGCTTGCCTTCCAGGTAATCCCATGCCTGGCGATAACCAACTGCCCGGATTGCGGGTAAATCCGGTGTTAAATCACCACGAGAATACAAGGATTTCACTTCATCCAGAAAACCCTGTTCCAGCATTTGATCAAAACGACTTTCAGCCAAATCACGAATCCAGCCACGCTCAGGAATCAAGGCGATTTTCATCAAACGATAAGGAAAAGCAGTCGCCTTTGCTTCCTGCTGGTGCGCAGTTAATGGCTTGCCGGTTATCTCAAACACTTCCAGCGCCCGCTGGATACGCTGTTGATCATTCTGATGAATCCGCTCCGCTGCCACCGGATCAACCTCCATAAGCCGCTGGTGCAAACCATCCCAGCCAATATCACTGGCTTCATCCGTGAGCTTTTGCCGAACCGTTTCATCCGCCTGCGGCAACTCAGCCAGGCCATTTTCCAAAGCGCGGTAATACAACATCGTACCACCCACCAGCACCGGGATTTTTCCAGCGTCCGTGATTTGCTTCATTTCACGCAATGCATCCATACGAAAATCAGCCGCAGAATAAGGCCTGGAAGGATCAAGGAAACTGATTAAACGGTGCGGTGCTTTTTTAAGTTCTTCTGGTGTAGGCTTAGCCGTGCCTATATCCATACCTTTATAGACTAGCGCAGAATCCACGCTAATCAACTCAATCGGAAAATACTCCATCAGCTTGATCGCAAGCCCGGTTTTACCCGAAGCCGTAGGGCCGATAATAAAAATAGCGGGAGGGAGACTACTCATCATGTCACCAATAGCCTAGTTTGAAAGGTGATTTTTTGTTTGATGGAACAACACTCACTCTACTGCCCTGATACGATGTGCCAGATAAATACTCAGTTCTGCAAGTGGCACTTTAACAAATTCATTGGTTTGTAAATCTTTATACTCAACAACTCCCACTGAAAGACTTCGCATGGAAATCACCACACGATGACGAATGCCGAGAAATCCAATCACTTCAAACATGTTTTTAGGTCGCTCGCCACGGTCATCGACCAGCACACTAAAACCCGCTTCCACTAATTGTAAATATAAACGATCTGTCGCGGCTTTCACTTCTACAAAGGTAGCTGGCTGCATGGGAGCCAGGGCAATCTGGAAACCACCCCCGTTTTCGACCTTATCACGCAATGATTTAATGTTGGTTTGAGATAAGTACATAAGTTTAGTGTACTTGAATCATTAAGCAACCTCATCCATCATTCTGGCAATTTCATCTTCGCCCAGGGGTTTGCTATGCCTGACGCTAAGGCTTTCATTCCATTCCTGTGCAAAATCACGCTGCAACCGAATATTAATCATCGCAACAATCATCATGGCAATCAAAGCACCCAGGCTCGCCAGAGCCATATCCTTGTGCGCATCCCAGACATCACCTTGCGTGCCGAGGTATGCCATGCCCAGCTCGCCACCAAATCCGATTGCGGCTCCCCATTCTACCAGTTCGTAAATCATTGAGGTTGACATGGTGAGATCAAGCGGTAAAAAATAGCTCCAGAAGCCTTTTACATTGGCGATGCGGATAAAGACCTCGCGGATCGGATAAGCCAGTAGCAAACCATAAGAAAAGTGCACCAGCCGGTCAAAATGATTACGCTCAAAACCAAACAGGCTGTTAAATGTATGACCCGTCAGGCTCTTAAACCAGTCATCATAAGGCACCAGCGCGTAGGTGTAGTGCGAGCCAATCTCATGCAAAAACAAAAAAATAAAAATCAGTGTATACGAGACACGCGAAAGTGGAAACTTGGCAAAGCTAACAATCAAACCAAGCAGGAACACCACGACCAGCACATTTTCCAGCGCCCAGTCAGCACGGTCGACAGGATTAATTGCCGCCCAGATTGCAACCGGAATAAACAATAAAAGCAATAGCAGAAAATAACGTTTGTGTGTCATTGTGTACCCACTTTAAAATAAAACTTGTCTGCTGTACGGCTGGATGGCCCCAACACATTGAACGTTGAACCATCCGGGTCTTTGGCATAGCCGTGGCAATAAAACTCCAGCTTGTGCTGGCGATTGACAAAAACAGTCGCGGCAGCGCGCACGTTGCAGCTTGACATATTCTGCCGGGTGGTAAAGGCGTTTACCGGCTGCAATTTCAAGCCACCCTGATTCACCAGTTTTGACAAACGCCAGTAACCGTTACCGTTAATGGCGCGAATACCCTTTTCATCACCCGTGGTATGGATTGCATAAATATCGCCGCTGCCACATTCCTTTACCAAGGATAGGTTTTCCGAAAAACCAAAGCCCTTCGACCATTGTGCTGGCTTGGTGAATACAGATTTAGCCAAAAATTTTAAACGCACAGGTCGGGAATTGTGACCCTGCAACTGATAAAACTGATTAAAACGCTTGCGTCCATCTTGACCACCAGGCCCCGTTGTAACAATGAGATAATGATCCTTTGATAGTTTTACCGCACCCAGTCCACCGCCAAAATTAGCATTAGGGATCGGCAAGCCAATATCCTGCCTGCGCGTCAAATTGTTTAAATCCTTAAAATAAACCCGCCCCTGCTCACCATACATCAGGTACTTCCCCAACACATGCGCGCCGCTTGGATGCCTGCTATGGCTGGGGTATAAGGACGACAAATATTTCTTACCATCGCGTTCCTGGCGTATCACAAAAACACCGCCCTGGCGCTTATGGCTATGCGTACCCGCATACGGAAAACGCGACGAATTGGTTCGCACAAAACCCTGCACATGCTTATCAGGAATCCCCAGCGCATAGGCCGGATCACCATCAAAAATATCCAGTGGGCGCTTGCCAAAGGGCGGATACTGCTGCCGCCAGTTAAAACGCCAGGGCTTGCTACGCCAGCTTATCTGCCCCGAAGCAGCCCTTTGAAACTGTTGCTGCACGTTTGCCGCACAGTTATTGCAATCAACGCCACTTAAACGGCAACGTGTATCAGCCCTGGTGTAATTGATCGCTTTCGCTGATATGGGCTGCTTAATTTGAAAAGATTGCGAGCGAATGACAGATGGCTTACCAGGTTTATTTGTGGAATAGATTATGCTGCTACGTATGACGGGCTTATTTCCAATAACAGGAGACCTGTTGGTGCTTTTAGCAATAACCCCCGGCTCACCGCCGCCATGCCGGTGAGAAATCCCCTGCGCCGGTAACGGATGCTGATGAATCCTGCCTGCATGGGAATGCAAAACCGACGTTGTCGGAACCGCATCCACCGCCAAAGCTGCCAATAACAAAATAAACATACTAAAAAACCGCATATGATTTCCCTAAAAGGGGTCAGTACCCTTGATTATTTTACGTGGTCGTCCCCGCACAGAATGACCTACTTTTACACCCAATGACGACTCTATCTTATTCTTGAATTTATCTCCACCCAGGGGGATGCCGGTTTGGATCAATTGGTAAATTTCAGCAAGCATATCATTTTTTCACAGGATCTCCTGGATGGATTTATGACGCTGAACATTGCTCATGGAAATCTTTGACATTAATAACCAAAAATACCAACGTTTAATTGCTTGTGTTCTCTTTTTGTTCTATTTTAGAATAGCACATTTTGATGAGAGAATTAAATGACCCGTTTAAGCACCGTTGAAAATAAATCCCAAAGCAGTGATGCCAGAATCATTATTGCTGGTTTAAATGAAATATTATCGAACAAGGAAATGACTGTTATTCATCCTGCTCCCACTCAAGATTATTGCTTAAATATCCCCATTTACAGTAGTAAAGTTGAGGCTGGCTTTGCATCACCTGCGGATGATTTTGTGGAAGAATATCTTGATTTAAACAACCTGCTGGTTAAACACCACGAGGCAACCTTCTTTGTTCGGGTATCAGGAAAGTCGATGGTAAATGCCGGCATCTACCCTGATGACATTCTTATTGTTGATCGCTCAGTTAATGCGACTAATGGAAAAATCGTTATCGTTAATGTAGATGGCGATGTGATGGTGAAACGACTTAGCATTCAAGGTGACAAAGTTATTCTAAAATCTGAGAACCCAAAGCATAAAGACATACCTGTTATGGGAGAGCTGACTGTCTGGGGTGTTGTTACCTCTGTTATCCATCAAATGTAGCTTGTGCCATAACCATGTTTGCCCTTGTTGATTGCAATAATTTCTATGCCTCTTGCGAAAGGTTGTTTAGGCCTGAACTAGAAAACCAGCCCATTGTTGTTTTATCCAATAACGATGGCTGCGTGATTGCGCGTAGTAACGAGGCTAAAGCCCTGGGTATCCCAATGGGTGCGCCTGAGTTTAAGTACCGTAAGCAGATGCAGGCACAAGGTGTGCATGTATTCTCATCTAACTTCCCTTTGTACGGCGATTTATCGGCACGGGTAATGAGTGTTTTGGAAAAGCTATCCCCTCATTTAGAAATCTATTCCATTGATGAAGCTTTTGCCGATATGCGGGGATTTAACAATTACGATCTATATCTTCATGGCTTAAAAGTAAGGCAAACCGTACACCAGTGGACGGGAATACCTGTCTCTATCGGAATTGCTTCTACAAAAACCTTATCTAAAATTGCTAACCATGTTGCCAAGAAAACACCTAGGGCCAACGGAGTCTTTATTTTTGATAACCAAGCTCAAATTGATAGTGTTTTAAAGAAAATAGAAATTGGTGATGTTTGGGGCGTGGGCCGGAAATGGTCAGCCAGCTTGAAAAGTAAAGGTTTCTTATCGGCTTATGATCTTGCCCATGCCGACGAAGGCTGGATTAGACGACAATATAGCGTCGTCATGCAACGCACCGTGCAAGAACTTAAAGGGGAAAGTTGCATTTCTATTGAAGACCTACCTGAAAAAAAACAGCTTTTAGTCTCCCGTAGCTTTAAAGAACGAGTAACAAGTTTTCATCAGATGCGCTCATTACTTGCTGGATACATAAGCCGGGCATCCGAGAAGTTGAGAACGCAAGGCAGCGTCACAAGCAGCATTAGCGTATTTATTCGCACCAGCCCATTTTCAGAAGGTGCGGGATATAGTAATGCCATGACGATTAGCTTAAATCAATATACGGCTGACACTTCCACCTTAATTAAAGCAGGTAACTATGCCCTGAAGCGTATTTTTAAAGAGGGTTACGCATATCAAAAAGCAGGCGTGATGTTGTTTGATATTGTCCCAGACCACTTTCAACAACTCTGTTTATTTCAAACAGAAAAATACAACCATGATGCACGTAAACGAATGAAACTACTAGACCATATTAACGGAAAATATGGCAAACAGACGTTACGGTTTGCATCAGAAAGCAAGAAACGTTGGTACATGCACCAGGACCATTTATCACCTGCTTATACGACACGATGGGAAGATTTATTAAGAGTAGAGTAAAATAATAACGAATTATCCAGCCAGTCATTAAAATCAGAGAAATATTCATACTGCTCATGCTTATCATCATCGCACCAGATTTTACATTGCGTTGCTGACATAGGTTTAATTCACCGCCTGTTTGACAATCGTATCAGCGAGTTGGGCTTGGGTGGTTTGCGCCTGATTGAGATTGGCTTTTAGGGTGTCGCAGAGGCTTAGGAGTTGGTTTACTTTGGTGACTATGCGGTGTTGTTCGGCTAGGGGTGGAAGTGGTAAGGGGTTTTCTGTAAAAAATGTTTTAGGAAGTCGCTTTTGACCTGCTGTTCCAGTCATTTTAGACTCACCTAATAATAAATAGTGTGGAGACTTTAAAAAGCAGAGAATATATTGAGAGCATAGTGTTTTCCCATAGGGTCGAGCTATATAAAGTTCTGTTGTACCAGCACCAATCCCATTAACTAAATTTGAAAAGATGACTGCTTTACTATTTTGAAAGCAAGGTGTTATTTTAGCTAGCCCAATATCGCCATTAGAAAAGTGAGTAAAACCTTTTTTAATACTTCCCCAATCACGTGTTTCTTTGCCATGATCACCTGTAGTCGATGTTGAAATTAAACTCATTGGTACAAATGAGGCAATCACCTTATCACTTGCAGTATTTCGTGGGTTTATAAAAGATATGCTGCCTAGTTTTGTCCACTCCCACCCCTCTGGCAACCCAAACGGTTTTTCATCCTCTGTAATTTCAGGCAAAGCTTTTTGTTTTTTGATTTTGCCTTCTTTAATCAGTCTGGCTTTTTCTTGGGCGATTTTTTCCAGTAGGACGCTGGCAGGTTCGTCTTTGGGGTTTTGCGGGACAAGTTTGCCCATGACGGCGAGTTGCAGGATGGTTTGTTTGAGCTGGTCGATGCTGTCTTCGGTGGTGAAGAGTGTGTCGAAGTTTTTTTCGATAAGATTCCAGGCTTGTTCAAATTCTGATGGTGCTGTGGAAGCATGCCCTTCGACAGGCGCCCCTTCGACAGGCAGCCCTTCGACAGGCTCAGGGTGATCGGAGTGGTGCTGATACCGTTCGCCCTGTACGGGGGAGTTCCGTTTGCCCTGAGCCCGTCGAAGGGCAGGCTCACCATGCACGGGAGAGTTCCGTTCGCCCTGAGCCTGTCGAAGGGTGGGTTGTCGAAGGGTAAGTCCGTTTAGCAGGGTTTTAACCAGAGTCTGGTGAGTGGCTTGATGGTCTGCCTGCTCCTGTTCCAGTTGGTCGCAGAGTGCCATCAGCTCATCGACTTTGGCAACTATGCGGTGTTGTTCGGCTAGGGGTGGGAGTGGAAATAATTTCTCCATATACGCCCCTTGAGCCAAATGCCCGTGCGTTGACTTAGTTACTGTTATTTGATTTCTATTGATATACTTAATTCCAGCTACAAAGTATTTTCCATTTGTATCTGCAAACGTGTTTAATTTCCACATGTTTTGATTTAAGACGGCTGGAAGAACATCAGATGAAACAACTCCAACTTTACCAAGACTTCCTCCAACCATAACAAGTAGGACATCTCCATTCTTTAACGAAAACTTAGCATATTTTTCTTTAGCAATAACTGGATCAATATATTTATTATTTGACAAATTTATAGAAGTATCGTTATTAATATTAATAACCCTCAAGACGAGAGTACCTGTTTCTTTATATTCTGTACTTTTAAATGCAAAACCTGTATTTGCATTTGAAATTTGTGCTAGTCGAACCCACCTCCAAGTTTCTGGTATTTCAAAAGGCTTCTCATCCTCTTCAATTTCAGGCAAAGCCTTCTGCTTCTTAATCTTCCCCTCATCAATTAACCGCTGTTTCTCCTCCGCTATCTTCTCCAATAAAACACTAGCAGGTTCATCCTTAGGATCTTGTGGTACGAGCTTTCCGCGCACGGCTAATTCCAATATCAGCTCACGCAGTTTTTTAATCCCATACCCTTCTTCTTTTTTAGCCTTACCTCGTCCCACGGCTTTTTTCTGTTTTTGTGCTGTTGTCCAAATATCCAGATTGTCGGTGATTACGTCCAGCATCTAGGCTTCTCCGTCTTTGCTAATATTTTCTTTCAGTGGTTTTTGTGGTTCGACAGGCTCACCACGAACGGGATTATTCCGATCGTCCTGAGCTTGTCGAAGGACAGGCTCACCACGAACGGTATTACTCTGGTTGCCCTGATTCATATCCCGATCGTCCTGAGCCGTGAGCCCTGAGCTAGACGAAGGGTCGAAGGGTCGAAGGGCACGAACGGGATTACTCCGAATATCCTGATATTTTGATTGGACAAGCTTCCCTTCGACAAGCTTCCCTTCGACAAGCTCAGGGTGAACGGAGCTACTCTGATCGTCCTGAGCTTGTCGAAGGGAGGTTTGCCGAAGGGAGGCATTTTGAGCTAACCTCGACACTTCATTCCAATCACCACGCATCATGGCCTCCTTCTTTTTTCTGCTCCATCCTTTTATTTGCCTTTCAGAAGCTAGTGCTTCTTCACGTGTTGGAAATTCTTGACAGTAAAGCAGCTCTACGGGTAAGCGTGTTGCTGTATAACACGTTCTGAAATAGCGTTGCTGATGCTGAGAAAGCCGTTGTTCCAGGTTGTCTGTATGACCCGTGTAATAGCTATTGTCGGCGCATTTGAGGATGTAAACGTGGAATGTCATATTTTTTACTCTTTGGTTAATACCCTTCGACCCTTCGACAGGCTCAGGGTGATCGGAGTTGGTACTACCCCGTCCGTGGTGAGCCTGTCGAACCATGAAGTGCTTTTTGTAAAATATCTTTTAGCTCACTTCGCAAGTCGGTAATGGTGGCTTGTTGTGCCTGATATTGCTGTAACAGTTCGGCTGGGTCGTGGTTTATCTGTTCGCCCACATGCGGGTTTTTAATATCGAGGTTGTAGTTGCTGGCTTTTATGTCGTCCAGTGACACTTTCCAGGCTTGTTCGGTTTCTGTGCGTTTGGCAAAGCCGTCTGCCTCGTCGCCCCACCAGTCTATCTCGGTTTTAAATTCTTTAAACTGCATCGGTTTGGTTTTGTTGTAGCTTTTTACGCCGTCTGGATAGGGGTGTTCGTAATACCAGATGTGTTCGGTGGCTGTGCCTTTGGTAAAGAACAGCAGATTGGTTTTTATGCTGGTATAAGGTGCAAACACGCCATTGGGCAGGCGCACGATGGTGTGTAGATTGCATTCTTCCAGCAGTTTTTGTTTAAGGCGGGTTTTCATGCCTTCGCCAAACAGGAAGCCATCGGGCAAAACAACGGCGGCGCGACCTTCGTTTTTCAGCAGTTTGATAATCAGTGCCATAAACAGATCAGCGGTTTCGCGGGTGCGTAAGGTGCTGGGGAAGTTGTTTTCGATGCCGTCTTCTTCCATGCCGCCAAAGGGTGGATTGGTGATAATGACGTGTACGCGGTCTTTTTCGCTGTAGCTTGTATAAGGTTTGCTGAGAGTGTTGTCGTGGCGAATATTGCTGGGCGTGTCGATGCCATGCAGGATCATATTAGTAACGCAGAGCATATAAGGCAGTGATTTTTTCTCTACGCCGTGGAGTGATTGTTGCAGCTTGATTTCATCTTCTGGGTTGTTGACTGATTGGCGTTTGTGCTCAATCACATTGCTTAAAAAACCACCTGTTCCACAGGCGGGGTCGAGTACCTTTTCTTCTAATTGTGGGTTGACGCGGTTGACGATAAATTCGGTTATGGCACGTGGTGTATAAAATTCGCCTGCATTGCCTGCGCTTTGCAAGTCTTTTAAGATTTGCTCGTAAATATTGCCGAAGGTGTGGCGGTCTTGTTTTGTGTTAAAGTCTATCTCACAGATTTTATTGATGACCTGGCGCGTGAGTGTGCCTGACTTCATGTAGTTGTAGGTGTCTTCAAACAGATCACGAATCACTTGTGCGCGTTTGCCTTGCTCGCCCTGGGTGGTGAGTTTGTCTTTTAGGGTGGGGAACAGTTGCAGGTTGATAAAATCTGCCAGCTCATCACCTGTGATACCTTCGGAATTATCTGCCCAGTTGCGCCAGCGTAAATGATCAGGGATGGGTGATTCGTAAGGGTTGTCATCATCGGCGAGAAATTCCAGCTCGGCTTCGCGGTCATCAAATATTTTGAGGAAAAACATCCAGACTAACTGGCTAATACGCTGTGCATCGCCATCGACACCGACGTCTTTGCGCATGATGTCCTGGATGGATTTTATGATGCCTGAAACATTGCTCATGTAGATTGCCCTATTGTTTGATTTTTTAAGGACTGTAGCAATGAATCGTTATTATTATAAGCACACCCCCCCTGTTTTTCGCTGTTTTGTACGGAATAGTGTTGTGTCATGTTATTGAAGTTCGATTAAGGTTTCGCCTTTATACAGCTCGGTTTTTATTTGAGACCATGACTGACTAAATACCTGAAGCAAAGCTTGTTTTGAAGTATTGCCCAAACGTACCCAAATTAATTGCGGCGATTGTTTGCTTACCGATGCGCGTATCGGGAAGTCTTCATCTTTTGTGATGATGACACGGGTTTCGCGCAGAGCTAAATCCCATATTTTAGTGTCTGATGCTTCCATCATATCAACATCAAGCACGTGTATTGCATCTTCCCCAAGACTGCTAAGAAATCGAGCTAATGCGGGTGGTAATTGTGCATCGACAATAAACTTATACATGGGTGATAACGACAATGTTGTTATGCAACATTAAGTACAGGATGATCGAACTGGCGCGCAGCATAGCTTAAAACGGCGGTAATATCGTCTTCTTCCAGATAAGGAAAGTCTTCTAAGATTTCTTTATGCGTCATGCCACTGGCAAGCATATCGAGTACATCGGTGATACGGATACGCATATTGCGGATGCAGGGCTTTCCGCCACATTTATCGGCTTCTATGGTGATGCGATTTAGTAATTCTTTTGTCATGTTGTTTTCCTATTATCTACCCAATGTGCCATCTGCTTCGTGCGCTTAATCATAACAGAAATTATTAGGCGGATTCATCTTGCCTGAATAGTTCTTGTTCTAGGTTTTGTACGGCTTGATCGTAAGCGGCTTTGTTACCAAAGGCATTTTTTACAATTTCCATGGGCGCGCCCATTTCGCTAAAGGGCTGTAGCTGTAAGACTTTGTTACTTTCTAAGGTGCTTAAACCTTCATCGGCGTATTTATCCAGCAAGGCTTCAAGCACTGCACGCGCCTGATCTCCATATTGGGTAAAGTAGTTACGCTTTTTAACATTATTGGCACGTTCTTTTCTTGTGAGTGGTGGCTGGTCGTAGGCAATATGACAGATTAGATCAAATACACCGTATTCTTTGCCTTTACCTTCTTTATCAATTTCTTGGGCGAGGTTATCAAAGATGACGCCATGTTTTTCAAACAACTCAACAATGGCTTTTTTCTTTTTGGTTTCATCCCAGTGTTTTAGAAAATCGTCCAGAGATGCAAACTCGGATTGTATTTGCTTACGGCTATAGTCACGGTATGACTCAGTGATTAATTCACCATCGGGCCCGATGTATTCTACGCGCTCGGCTATAATTTTTGCAGATACACCACCTACTGTAAATTTGTAAACACCTGCTTCTTCTTCGATCTGATCTTCGTCATCTGGATTTTTTGGGTCGGGTGGCACAGGGTCATCATCGTCACCTTGGGGTTCATAGATTGAAACAGGTTCACCATCAAAATCAGGGTCACGGAAAAGCTCGGTGGCTTTTTTGAAATCCATAATGGTGAAGTAGTATTTATTGTGCTCCTCGTCGATGCGTGTGCCACGACCGATAATTTGCTTAAAGCTGGTCATGGAGCTAATGTTTTTATCTAACACGATGACTTTACAGGTTTTAGCATCTACGCCTGTGCTTAATAACTCCGAAGTGGTTGCTATTACGGGGAATTTTGATTCTGGGTCAATAAAGTTATCTAGCTCGGCTTTGCCTTCGACGCTATCACCTGTGATTCGCATCACGTATTTTGGGTTGTCAGTGGCTATTTTACCTGCGGCATTGACGATGGCTTTACGCATTCGCTCGGCGTGGTCTATATCTTCACAGAAGATAATGGTTTTTGAGTAGGGGTCGGTCGCGTTGAGCAGTTTCATCACGCGTTTGGCGACTAACTTGGTGCGCTGATTTAAAACCAGTATGCGATCCATATCTTGTTGGTTGTAGGTGCGGTTTTCTATTTCATTTCCAAGGTCATCTTTCATGCCTTGCGGTGGAGTCCAGCCGAGGATGTCTTTATCAATATCTATGCGGACGACCTTGTAGGGCGCGAGAAAGCCATCTTCAATGCCTTGTTTTAAACTGTAGGTGTAAATAGCTTCGCCAAAATAATCAATACTGGAAATGTATTTTGTCTCTTTTGGCGTGGCGGTTAAACCTAGATGAATCGCACTTGAGTAATAGTCCAGAATTTCCCGCCATGCTGAATCCTCAGCCGCACTGCCACGGTGACACTCGTCGATGACAACCAAATCAAAGAAATCTGGCGATACATTTTTGAATATTTTGTCAGCTTCATCTGTACCTGTCATGGCTTGGTAAAGCCCTAGGTGAATTTCGTAGGATGGATCAATCTTGCGGTTTTTAATTTTGGTCATGACTGAGCCAAAGGGCTTGAAGTCATTCACCAGCGTTTGATCGGCGAGGATATTTCTATCTACCAAGAAGAGGATACGCTTTACGGCTTTAGCCTTCCATAAGCGCCAGATAATCTGAAAAGTGGTGTAGGTTTTGCCTGTGCCTGTTGCCATGACTAGCAGAATACGTTTTTGCTCATTCGCTACCGCTTCAACCGTGCGATTGATAGCTTCTGTTTGATAATAACGTGGCTCTTTGCCTGAGTTATCGGTGTAATAAGGCTCTGTTACCAACTCTTCGTTTTTATCTTCTATGCCACGGTAGGTTTTGTAGCGTTGCCATAGCTCATTGGGTGGTGGAAAGTTTTCAAGTGGAAACTCTATTTCTATATCTTCGCCAGCGGCTGCTACTTTATTGTGTGAAGCAAAGGCATCACCGTTAGAACTAAATGCACTGGGGACTTCCAGGATCTCTGAATAACCAAGGGCTTGTTGCATTCCGTGGCTAACCGTTTTGTTATTCTCTTTGGCTTCAACCACAGCAACAGGAACGCCTGCTTTCCAGTAGAGAACATAATCTGCAAACTTCTTCTTTTTCTTATTACGCGAGGACATATTGCCCCTCACGATAACAGGGCCTGGGGTGAGTGTAACTTCACGTCGAATCTGCTTTAGCTGATTCCAACCGGCACCAAGAATGGACGGTGTGATAAATAGATCGCAGATGTCTATTTCGCTGAGTTCTTTTTTCTCTTTGCTGTCCATTGATTGCGTTTTCTAATCCTTTCGCTTCGGTCTTGCTTATAATAATAGTTATTTGTTGAAGTTATGAATTGATTAGTATACAAAATTTTGAATGTTTTTAGGGATATATCTAACTTAATATTGTAGAGGGTTTTTTATGGAAAAAGATAATATTTACCAACAAGAACCATCGCGATGCCTTGTAATCGCTTGATTCTATATTAATAGCCAACAATCCAGTGGGATATGAATAGCGGGAAAAGCAGTTCTTGCTTAGCGTTGCTCCCATGAATGTATAAACATGCATGACATAAAAAAGCCCTGTAACGTTCTTTAAAAAACGTGCTACAGGGCTTATAGAATTTGGCTCCTCGAGCTGGACTCGAACCAG
>CAZPEE010000017.1:0-18073 GCA_964585525.1 uncultured Cocleimonas sp. | reverse complement strand
CGTGAAGGTGGGCGCACAGTAGGTGCGGGCGTTGTTGCCAAGATTATCGAATAATAGTGTTAGAAATTATTAAACCAATAGAGTAATTACTATGGCAGGTCAAAAAATCCGAATCCGTCTGAAATCATTTGATCATAAATTGATTGATCGTTCAGCAAGAGAAATTGTAGAAACAGCAAAACGTACTGGCGCGAGGGTTAAAGGTCCCATTCCTTTGCCTACACGCAAAGAGCGTTTCACTATTCTGGTTTCCCCGCATGTTAATAAAGATGCGCGTGACCAGTATGAGATTCGTACCCATAAGCGGCTAATGGATATTGTTGAGCCAACGGATCGTACGGTTGATGCATTGATGAAATTAGATCTTGCAACAGGTGTGGATGTTCAGATCAAGCTGAACTGATAACTTTTTGCTGTTTTATTTAGTAAAGGGTTTTTAGCTAAATGCTTGATAGTTTTTAGAAAAAAATATTGACAAATAACTGTAGGGTGCGCGGCATAATTGCTGATATTTTCTTTGATTTTGTTTTGTTGAAATTAAATAAGAAAAGATGAATATTGCAGTTCCCTAACGCTAGTTTATCTGGCATAATGCGCGCCTTTCTTCGGCTCGGCACTCAGTTTTCAGTATGAGAGTCGGGCCGATTTTTACTGAAGTTTGTGTTTTAGATTGTATGTTTGCTGGTTTACTGATGCCAATTGGCTTGTGTTAAACCAGTGTATATATGTTGATTTTAAGAGGTGGCCAAATGGCAATCAGTCTACTGGGTTCAAAAGTTGGAATGACCCGGATATACAATGAAGATGGCACTACAACCCCGGTTACGGTGTTGGAGATGCAGCCTAACCGTGTTTCTCAGATTAAAACGGTAGAGACTGATGGGTATAATGCTGTCCAATTGACCGTTGGTGCCAGGAAAGCTTCCAAGGTATCTAAGTCTGAAGCAGGGCATTTTGCCAAGGCAAAAGTTGAAGCCGGTACTTTTACTTGTGAGTCACGGGTTGATTCTGTGGAAGAGTATGAGCTGGGTTCAGAGATTAAAGTTGAAATGTTTGAAGCAGGTCAAAAGATTGATGTGACAGGTACAACCATCGGTAAAGGTTACGCGGGTGTATTGAAGCGTTATAACTTTGCGGGTAAAGATGCGACTCATGGTAACTCGATCAACCACAGGACACCGGGTTCGATTGGTCAGAACCAAACACCGGGCCGTGTATTCAAAGGAAAGAAAATGTCGGGCCATATGGGTGCGGTACGCCAGACAACACAGAATTTGAGTGTTGTCAGTGTTGATGCGGAAAAGAATTTGTTGCTGGTTAAAGGTGCTGTACCTGGAGCCAAAGGCGGAAATGTTATGGTTAAAGCTGCGGTAAAGGCTTAAAGGGTCTTAAAGGTTAAAAGCAATGAAATTTAAGAATTCAGAAGGTAAAGCCGTTACGTTGGATGACGCTGTATTTGCCAAAGATTATAACGAGTCGCTGATTCATCAGGCGGTTGTTGCTTATATGGCTGCTGGAAGAGCAGGCTCAAAAGCGCAAAAGAATCGTTCTGATGTGAGTGGTGGCGGTATTAAGCCATGGCGTCAAAAAGGAACGGGTCGTGCGCGAGCAGGCACGTCACGTGGGCCGATCTGGCGTAAAGGTGGTGTAACATTTGCGGCGCGTCCCCGTGATTACTCGCAGAAATTGAATAAAAAGATGTATCGGGCGGCAATGCGTTCAATTTTTTCTGAGCTAGTGCGTTCTGAATCTTTGATCATTGTGGATGATTTGGGTATTAAAGAGCCAAAGACAAAGGCAATGGTTGCAAAGCTGGATAAGCTGGGTGCCAAAAATGCGTTGTTGGTGAATGATCAGGATGATAAGAATGTTATATTGTCGGCTCGCAATATTCCGCATTGTGAGACGATAAGTATTGCTGGTTTAAACCCGGTAAGTCTTGTGGCTCACGATAAGGTTGTGATCACATCGGCAGCAATTGACAAAGTGCAGGAGTGGTTGTCATGAGTCATTTGGCAGAAGAAAGATTATACCATGTGGTCTATGGTCCACATGTCACAGAGAAAGCAGTGTCTGGCTCTGATGCAAATATTCATGCTTTTAAAGTTGCAACAACTGCAACTAAAAAAGAAATTAAAAATGCAATCCAGGTTTTGTTTGAAGTTGAAGTTGCAGATGTTCGTACTGTCAATGTTAAAGGTAAGCAAAAGAACTTTGGCAAAAGACAGGGTAAGCGTAAAGATTGGAAAAAGGCATATGTAAGGCTTGCCGAAGGGCAATCTTTGGATGTTGCAGCTGAGGCGTAGAGGTTAAGAAATGGCTATCGTAAAAATGAAAGCAACATCTCCTGGGCGTCGTCATCAGGTTCGTGTTGTTAATAAAGATTTGCATAAGGGCAAGCCGCATAAAGCGTTGCTTGTAAAAAAGAGTAAGTCAGGCGGTCGTAATAATAATGGCCGGATTACTACACGCCATATTGGTGGTGGGCATAAGCAGCATTACCGCGTGATTGATTTTAAGCGTAATAAAGATGGTGTGCCTGCGACGGTAGAGCGTATTGAATACGACCCTAATCGTACAGCGAATATTGCGTTGCTTAAATATGCAGATGGCGAGCGTCGTTACATTATTGCGCCTAAAGGCTTGCGTGCGGGTGATGATTTAATGTCGGGCAAAGAGGCATCTATTGTGGCTGGTAATGCCATGGAATTGAATGATATGCCGGTTGGTACGGTCATACATTGTGTGGAATTAAAGCCCGGAAAAGGCGCGCAGATGGCGCGTAGTGCCGGCACTTCAGCGCAGTTGATTGCACGGGATGGTCGCTACTCCACCTTGCGTTTGCGTTCAGGTGAGATGCGCAAAGTCCTTTCTAATTGTCGTGCGACGGTAGGCGAGGTGAGCAATTCAGAGCACGGTCTGGTTAAACTGGGTAAAGCGGGCGCAAGTCGTCATCGCGGTATCCGTCCAACAGTGCGTGGTGTTGTTATGAATCCGGTTGACCATCCGCATGGTGGTGGTGAAGGTAAAACATCCGGTGGTCGCCATCCTGTTTCACCTTGGGGTACGCCAACCAAAGGTTATAAAACACGTAAAAACAAGCGTACTGATAAATTGATTGTACGTCGTAGAGATAAGAGGTAATAACGGTGCCACGTTCGTTAAAAAAAGGTCCATTCGTTGATCATCACCTAATGGCTAAAGTGTTTAAAGCTGTAGAGGCTAATGATCGTAAACCAATTAAAACCTGGTCGCGTCGATCCATGGTTGTTCCCGAAATGGTTGGTTTGACCATTGCGGTTCATAACGGTCGTCAGCATGTGCCTGTGTTGGTTAATGAGCGTATGGTTGGACATAAGTTGGGTGAGTTCTCACCAACACGTATGTTCCGTGGCCATATTGCTGATAGAAAGTCTTGATAAGACGGTAGGATTTAGTAATGGAAGTAACTGCAAAATTAAAATTTGCCCGTATCTCGCCCCAGAAAGCACGTTTGGTTGCTGATCAAGTGCGTGGGATGCCGGTTGACAAGGCTCTGGAAGTATTGGAGTTTAGTCAAAAGAAAGCATCTGCAATGATGAAAAAGATATTGGATTCGGCTATTGCAAATGCAGAACATAATGAAGGTGCGGATATTGATGAGCTTTCCATTACTCAGGTGATGGTTGATCAAGCGCCGACAATGAAACGCTTACGCGCACGTGCCAAAGGTCGTGCAAACCGTATTCTCAAACGCACGAGTCATATTACTCTTGTTGTTGGTGATGGCGAAAGTTGAGGTTTAGATAATGGGTCAAAAGATACATCCAGTTGGTTTTCGTCTTGGTATTGCTGCAGATTGGCGTTCTAAGTGGTATGCAGAGGGTCGTGATTACGCTGATTTTTTACATCGTGATATCGCGGTTAGGGCATACCTTGAAGATAAGTTAAAGCAAGCTTCTGTCAGTCGCATACAGATTGAACGTCCTGCAAAATCTGCGTTTGTTACCATCCATACGGCTCGCCCAGGTGTGGTTATTGGTAAGAAGGGTGAGGATATTGAGCGTCTTCGTGCTGAAACAGCAAAGATGATGGGTTTGCATCCGAATAATGTGAAGGTCAATATCGAAGAAATTCGCAAGCCTGAACTTGATGCAAAATTAGTTGCGGAAAGTATCGCAAGCCAGTTGGAACGGCGTATTATGTTCCGACGGGCAATGAAGCGTGCGGTAGGTAATGCTATGCGCCTGGGTGCTGAAGGCATAAAGATCAGTTGTGGTGGCCGTTTGAACGGTGCGGAAATTGCACGTACTGAATGGTATCGCGAAGGACGTGTGCCGCTTCATACACTTCGTGCTGATATTGATTATGCAACAGCCAAAGCACATACCACGTATGGTGTTATTGGTATCAAGGTTTGGATATACAAAGGTGAAGTGTTCGATCTTGAGCAGAAACAACAGAATTCAAATTCTGGCCGTGGCGCCAAGAAAAAGAGATAGAGGTCTGAGATGTTACAGCCTAAAAGAACAAAATTCCGTAAACAGTTCAAGGGTAGAAACCGTGGCCTGGCGACTATAGGAAGCAAAGTTAGCTTTGGCGAGTATGGTTTAAAAGCTGTGGGTCGTGGTCGTATAACGGCGCGGCAAATTGAAGCGGCTCGTCGTGCTATGACGCGTCATATCAAGCGTGGCGGTAAAATATGGATTCGCGTATTTCCTGATAAGCCGATTACCAGTAAACCTCTTGAAGTACGTATGGGTAAAGGTAAGGGTAATGTTGAATATTGGGTTTGCCAAATTCAACCCGGCCGTATGCTGTATGAAATGGAAGGTGTTACTGAAGAGCTGGCTCGTGAGGCTTTTGCGCTTGCGGCAGCAAAATTACCCATTAAGACGACCTTTGTTACTAGGACGGTAATGTGATGAAATTGAGAGAAGAACGTCAAGAATTGCGCAAGAAATCTATTGAAGATTTGTCAAAAGAACTTATTGAAAGTTTAAAAGAGCAATTCGTATTTCGTATGCAACGTGCGTCCGGGCAGTTAAATCGTCCTTCGGATATGAAAAAAGTACGCCGCAAGATTGCACGTATTAAAACCATTATGCATGAAATGCAGTCAAGCAGCGCTGATAAGGCGTAGGTAACATAAGATGACAGATACAGTAGCAGAAACCGAAAATAGCGCAGAAAAAGTTGAACGTAGCGTTACCGGGGAAGTGGTTAGCAACAAGATGGACAAGTCTATCGTTGTGATGGGTGAACGTAAGGTTCGCCATCCTTTGTATGGAAAATATATCAGGCGTTCCACCAAGTACCATGCGCACGACGAAAACAATGAATGTAATATTGGCGACGTTGTAATGATTAAGGAATGTCGTCCTTTGTCAAAGACTAAAAGTTGGACTTTGATCAAAGTTGTAGAAAAGAGTGCTTCTTAAGTTAATCTTGAGATTGATTAGAAGGTTAAGAATTGCAAAATGAGTGAATTAACATGATTCAGATGCAAACACAGTTAAACGTAGCGGATAATAGTGGCGCACGCCGTGTACAGTGCATAAAAGTACTGGGTGGGTCGCACCGTCGTTACGCGGGTATTGGCGATATTATTAAAGTCAGTATTAAGGAAGCCATTCCACGTGGAAAAGTTAAGAAAGGTGATGTATATACTGCCGTTGTTGTAAGGACAGCTAAAGGCGTACGTCGTAAAGATGGTTCAGCCATCCGTTTTGATACGAATTCCGCGGTTTTATTAAATTCAAAACTTGAGCCAATCGGTACACGTATTTTTGGCCCTGTTACACGTGAGCTTCGTGATAAAAACTTCATGAAAATTATCTCGCTTGCACCAGAAGTGCTATAGCCAGAGTATTATAGGAAATATCATGAATAAGATTATAAAGAATGATCAGGTTGTCGTTATTGCCGGAAAAGACAAAGGCCGTACGGGTAATGTCACAGAAAGGCTGGCAAACGGTAAATTGATTATTGCAGGTATTAATATTGCAAAAAAACATCAGAAAGGAAACCCGAATGCGGGTATACCTGGTGGTATTGTTGAAAAAGAAATGGCAATGGATGCTTCGAATGTGATGCTTGTTAATCCAGCCACCGGTAAGGGTGACCGCGTAGGTTTTAAGATACTCGATGATGGCAAAAAAGTACGTTATTTTAAATCTAATGGTGAAGTGGTCGGCGCTTAAGAAAACTACTATTTCGTTAGATTGTATTTAGATTAAATATTTTAAGGTAAGACAATGTCCAGGCTACAAAGTTACTATCAAGAGACTATTGTAAAAGAGCTTCAAGAAAAGCTGGGTTACAAGAATGTTATGGAAGTGCCCAAGATCACCATGATTTCGCTGAATATGGGTTTAGGTGATGCGGTTGGTGATAAAAAAGTGGTTGAACATGCTGTCGCTGATATGACTAAGATCGCAGGTCAAAAACCCGTTGTAACGTTATCGCGTAAATCAATTGCGGGCTTTAAAATCCGTGATAATTGGCCGATCGGTTGCAAGGTGAATTTACGTCGCGAGCGCATGTATGAATTCCTGGATCGTTTGATCCATATTTCTATCCCGCGTGTAAGAGATTTTCGTGGTTTAAACCCTCGTTCATTTGATGGGCGCGGTAACTACAGCTTGGGATTTAATGAGCAGATTATTTTTCCGGAAATTGATTACGATAAAATTGACAAGTTGCGTGGCCTGGATATTGCCATTACAACAACTGCAAAAAATGATAAAGATGGAAAGGCATTGCTGGATGCATTTGGCTTTCCTTTTAAACAAAAGTAACAGGACGATTTAAGCAATGGCTAAAAAATCAATGATCGCTCGTGAAGCAAAACGCGCCAAAATGGTTGCTAAATATGCCAAGAAACGAGCTGACCTGAAGGAGATTATACGTTCTCCAAACAGTTCTTTTGAACAGGTAATGGCGGCAACCGATGCGTTGCAGAAATTACCGCGAAACAGCTCGAAAGTACGTCAACGAAATCGTTGTGTTCTGACAGGTCGACCACATGGTGTATACCGTAAATTTGGTCTTTGTAGAAATAAATTACGCGAATCTGCAATGCAGGGTGACGTACCTGGTTTAACTAAAGCCAGTTGGTAAGTTTAGGAATATTATTATGAGTATGAGTGACCCTATAGCTGATATGTTGACACGCATTCGTAATGGACAGCGTGCCAGCAAGGTTGATGTGGCTTTTCCTGCATCAACTAAAAAGACTGCTATTTTAAAAGTATTAAAAGACGAAGGCTATATTTCTGGTTATGAAACATCTGCCGATGTTAAGCCTGTTACCACGGTATCGTTAAAATATTATGATGGTAAGCCTGTTATAAGTACACTCAAGCGTGTAAGTCGTCCCGGTCTGCGGATATTCCGTGGAAAAGATGAGTTACCCTCAGTCATGCTGGGTTTGGGAGTGGCGATTGTTTCGACATCCCGGGGTGTGATGAGTGACCGCGCAGCCAGGGCAGAAGGCCAGGGTGGTGAAGTACTCTGTGTGGTTGAGTAGTTGCTAGTGGTTATTGTTAACGTTATATAGATTAATAATTAACCTGGCCTGGTCAGGTTAAATGGATAAGAATTGATATGTCTAGAATTGCAAAAATGCCGGTTGAGCTACCTTCTGGGGTAGAAGCCAAAATCAACGGTCAGGATATTAATATCAAAGGGAGCAAGGGTTCTTTTGACTATGTTGTGCATGATTCTGTTTCCATTGAGCAGCAAGATAATGTTATTGTTTTTAAATCAAAAAAAGACACTGACAAAAAAGGCTGGGCAATGGCAGGGACTATGCGTGCCCTAACCAATAATATGGTTACAGGCGTTAGTAATGGTTTTGAAAAGAAACTTGAGCTTGTGGGCGTTGGTTATCGTGCGCAAGCACAGGGCAATAAGCTTAACCTGACGTTAGGTTTCTCTCATCCCGTTGTGCATGACATTCCTGAAGGCATAACCGTTGAAACACCAAGCCAAACCGAGATTATCCTGCGTGGCATAGATAAACAAAAGGTTGGCCAGGTGGCTGCAGAAATTCGTTCATATCGTCCACCAGAGCCCTATAAAGGCAAGGGTGTTAAGTACGCAGATGAGCGTATTATCCGCAAAGAAGCGAAGAAAACCTAATTCATATAAACAGTTTATTTTGTTTTTATTGTTAAAAAGTATTTAAAGAGAATTGCAATGAGTAAGAAAACAGCCAGAATTCGTCGAGGTAAACGTTCACGCATGAAGATGCGTGAGCTAGGCGCTGATCGTCTATCCATTTATCGTAGTTCTCGTCATATTTATGCGCAGGTTATTTCTGGTGAAAATAATCAGGTGATTGCATCAGCATCGACAGTTGAGAAGAGTATCCGTGATGAGCTTTCCTATACAGGAAACTCGGATGCCGCAGCTGCTATTGGTAAATTGGTTGCTGAGCGTGCAAAAGAAAAAGGTGTTGAGTCTGTAGCGTTTGATCGTTCTGGCTTCAAATATCACGGTCGTGTCAAGGCGTTAGCGGAAGCAGCGCGTGAAGCGGGTCTACAGTTCTAAAGGTTTAAGATAATGGCTAGAGCAGATAATACAGAAAAAGCAACCGATGGTTTACAGGAAAAATTAGTTCACGTTAACCGGGTTGCCAAAGTGGTAAAAGGCGGTCGTGTATTTGGTTTTACCGCACTCGCGGTTGTTGGCGATGGTAACGGACGTATCGGTTTTGGATATGGTAAGGCACGTGAAGTACCTGTTGCCATTCAAAAGGCAATGGAAAAGGCACGAAAGAATATCGTTAATGTGGCTTTGGTTGATGACACCTTACAGTATGAAATCAATGCACGTCATGGTGCTGCACATGTATTTATGAAGCCGGCATCAGAAGGTACTGGAATCATCGCCGGTGGCGCGATGCGTGCGGTGTTTGAAGTGGTTGGTGTAAAGAATGTCCTGGCCAAATGTGTTGGTTCTCGTAACCCGATTAATGTGGTACGTGCGACTATCAAAGGGTTGGCTGATATGACTTCACCAGAACTGGTTGCTGCTAAACGTGGTAAAACAGTAGAAGAGATTAGAGGTTAATCATGGCTGCATCAAAAAAACAGGGACAGGTTAAACTGACCATTGTACGTAGTATGAATGGTCGTTTGAAATCACATAAATCTTGTGCGCGTGGCTTGGGCTTGCGTAAGATGCATAATCCGGTTGTGGTTGATGATACGCCTGAAAACCGTGGCATGATAAACAAGATTTCTTACATGCTACAGATTGAAGAAGTATAGGCAATAGAAAGCTGTTGCTGAACAGTATTTATAGAGAAGACTAACGATGAATTTAAACACATTAAAACCTGCAGTAGGTAGTAAGAGCAACCGCAAGCGTGTTGGTCGTGGAATCGGCTCCGGTTGGGGTAAAACCTGTGCGCGTGGACATAAAGGCCAAAAGTCACGTTCAGGCGGTTTTCATAAGGTGGGTTTTGAAGGTGGTCAAATGCCTTTGCAGCGCCGTCTTCCAAAGGTTGGTTTTAGCTCGCGTGTGGGGCGTACTACTTCACAGGTTCGCTTGCATGAATTAGCAAAAGTTGATGCTGACGTGATAGATATTGATGCATTGAAGGCAGCTAATCTGGTTACAAAAAATACACTGGCAGTTAAAGTAATGCTTTCCGGAAAATTAGAGAAAGCAGTTACCCTGAAAGGGATCAACGTTACTAAAGGTGCAAAAGAAGCGATTGAAGCTGCTGGTGGAAAAGTACAAGACTAAGCAGGTACATGAGCAAATAGCATAGGGGTTAGTAGTGGCAGCAGGCAACGCAACAAATGCAACAGGCATGCTTAGCGGCATGGGCAACATCAAAGAGATTAAACAAAGGCTTGCCTTTGTTTTTTTCGCTTTGATTGTATACCGGATTGGCACATTTATTCCCATTCCGGGTGTTAACCCTGCAGCATTACAACAATTTTTTGACCAAAATACCGGGACTATATTGGGTGTTTTTAATATGTTCTCGGGCGGTGCCTTAAAACGTTTAAGTATTTTTGCACTGGGCATTATGCCTTATATTTCTGCTTCAATTATAGTGCAGTTGATGACGCATGTAATACCAACGTTACAACAGTTAAAGAAAGAGGGTGAGTCAGGTAAGCGAAAAATCACTCAATATACGCGTTATGGAACCGTGGGCCTAGCCTTGTTCCAGAGTATCGGTATTGCCATGGCATTGGGTGGACAGGATCTTGGTGGTGGTCAGACTATTGCTTTAAATCCTGGTACGAGTTTTATTATTACCACAGTCGTGTCACTGGTAACGGGTACTTTGTTCCTGATGTGGCTTGGTGAGCAAATTACCGAACGTGGTATTGGTAATGGTATTTCGTTAATTATTTTTGCGGGTATCGTGGCAGGGTTACCTGCGGCAATAGGTGGTACGTTAGAGTTGGCTAGAAACGGTGAATTGTCTCCTGCCTTTGTTATTGTTTTATTGGCTATGGCGATGCTGGTTACTGCATTTATTGTCTTTGTTGAACGTGGTCAGCGCCGTATCACGGTGAACTATGCGAATCGTCAGCAGGGACGTAAAATGGCAATGGGTCAATCCAGTCATTTACCTTTGAAGCTGAATATGGCGGGTGTCATACCGCCCATTTTTGCCTCTAGTATTATTCTGTTCCCGTCGACCTTTGGTAAGTGGATATCAGAAGCAAATGGCATGGAATGGCTGCAGGATATTGTTACCATGATCCAGCCGGGTCAGCCGCTATACGTATTATTATATGCGCTGGCTATTATATTTTTTACATTCTTCTATACAGCGCTGGTTTTTAACTCTCGAGAGACAGCTGATAACCTGAAGAAAGCAGGCGCATTTATACCGGGTATACGTCCGGGTAGGGAGACCGCTAAATATATTGATGGTGTCATGACTCGCTTAACCGCTGTCGGTGCCATTTATATTACGCTTGTTTGTTTGTTGCCTGAGTTTTTGATTCTTGGCTGGAATGTGCCTTTCTATTTTGGTGGTACATCCCTGCTGATCATTGTTGTTGTTGTCATGGATTTTCTGGCTCAAGTGCAATCGCATATGATGTCGCATCAGTATGATGGTTTGATGAAAAAAGCAAACTTCAAAGCTGGTGGAAAAAAAGGTAAGAAGAAGTAAAGTACAAAATTTTATATTGAGGTTTATGACATGAAGGTTCGTGCTTCTGTAAAAAAAATGTGTCGCAACTGTCGCATTATTAAGCGTAAAGGTATTGTACGGGTTATTTGTACAGATCCGCGCCACAAACAACGTCAGGGTTAGTTTTATTGAATGCTTTTGCATTTTGAAATTTACACTGATTTTTTTATTAATAATTATTGATTAACCATGGTTAATCGGGTATCTTTGCCCGCTTTTCCAAGTAGTCCGGAGATTTTGATGGCTCGTATCGCGGGTATTAATGTTCCTGATCACAAACATGCTGTGATCGCACTAACCTCTATCTATGGTATAGGTAGTACACGTGCGCAACAGGTTTGTGCAGAAGCTAAAGTGGCGCCTGATGCGAAAATCAGTGCGCTATCAGAAGATGAGATTGAGCGTATTCGTAAAGAAATTGGCAAATTTACAGTCGAAGGCGACTTGCGCCGTGAGGTTTCTATGAATATCAAAGGCCTTATGGATCTTGGATGTTATAGAGGTGTTCGTCATCGTCGTGGTCTTCCACTTCGTGGACAACGTACGAAAACCAATGCTCGCACGCGAAAAGGCCCGAGAAAGCCAATTCGTAAATAATTTTTATTTTATTTCCCTGTTCCTTTTTAGGTTATAGAGAATTTAACAGATGGGTAATTAGAGATGGCAACAGCCCCTAAATCACGAAAAAAGGTTAAAAAGTCGGTTAGTGACGGGATTGCGCATATACACGCATCCTTCAATAATACGATAATTACGATCACCGACCGACAGGGAAATACCCTGGCGTGGGCAACAGCAGGTGGATCAGGTTTTCGTGGATCACGTAAAAGTACACCTTTTGCGGCACAGGTTGCTGCGGAGCGTGCCGGTGAATCTGCAAAGCAGTTTGGCTTAAAAAATCTGGATGTTCAGGTTAAAGGGCCGGGACCCGGTCGTGAATCTGCCGTTAGAGCACTGAATAATATTGGTTATAAAATTACCACTATTGTTGATGTTACACCCATCCCTCATAATGGATGTCGCCCCCCAAAGAAACGTCGCGTTTAGTGATCTTCTTGTTCATCCATAACCCTTAAACAGATAAGACTTTAGAGAAAAAACATGGCCAGATATATAGGACCAAAATGTAAGCTAATGCGTCGTGAAGGCACAGACCTTTACCTGAAAGGACGCGGTCGCTCTTTGGATAATAAGTGTAATTTAGAAAAAATACCCGGTGTACATGGCGAACGCCGTACCCGCCTTTCTGACTATGGTATCCAGTTACGTGAAAAACAGAAAGTGCGCCGAACCTACGGTGTGCTTGAAAAGCAGTTCCGTAATTACTTTAAAGAAGCTGTACGTCTATCAGGTTCTACAGGTGAGAACCTGCTACAGTTACTTGAATGTCGACTGGATAATGTTGTTTACCGTATGGGTTACGGAGCAACGCGTTCTGAGTCACGTCAGTTAGTTAGCCACAAGGCAATTATGGTTAATGGGACTATTGTGAATATTCCTTCCTACCAGGTTAAAGCCGGTGATGTGGTTTCGATCCGCGAAAAAGCTAAAAAACAGACGCGCATACAGGATTCATTATCTGTTGCTGATCAGGTCGGTTTTCCAGAATGGGTTGAAGTCGATTTGAAAAAGCTGGAAGGTACATTCAAGGCAGTCCCAGAGCGTGATGAATTACCGGCAGAAATCAATGAGTCACTCATTGTAGAATTGTACTCAAAGTAATTTTGGCGATTAGCTAGTATTTAGCTTAAGAAAAAATTGAGGTAAAAACGTGTCACAATCAACAGATTTACTAAAGCCCCGTAATATACAGGTCAAGGATCTGGGTAATTACACATCAAAGATTGTCCTTGAGCCACTCGAGCGTGGTTTTGGACATACCTTAGGTAACGCACTGCGTCGAATCCTATTATCTTCTATCCCCGGTTGTGCCGTTACAGAAGTTAAAATTACGGGTGTGGAACATGAATATAGTGCCATTGATGGTGTGCAAGAAGATGTAGTCAATATTCTTCTTAATTTAAAGAAACTTGCTTTTCGCTTAAATACCAAGGATGAAGTTACCCTTGATTTGCGAAAAAAAGGGCCTGGTGTTGTTACAGCTTCGGATATCACTCTGGATCACGATGTTGAAATTGTCGACCCGGATGCGCTTATTTGTACGCTTACAACAGACACGGAAATCGAAATGTCCATGACCATTGCGAAAGGAAGGGGCTACCAGCCAGCTTCTGTACGTCGTGGCCCTGACGCTCCTGAATTACCGCTAGGCACTCTGGTGCTTGATGCGAGCTTTAGCCCGATTATTCGTGTTGCTTACGATGTGGATAGTGCGCGTGTAGAAAATCGTACAGATATGGATAAGCTCATTATTGAATTACAAACTGATGGTTCAATTGATGCAGAAGAAACCATTAGCGATGCAGCGACCATTTTACATGAGCAACTGGCTGTATTCTTTGATCTTACTATTATTGAGCCTGAGCCAGAAGCTGAGCCAGAGCCTGAGATTGATCCGGTGTTATTACGTCCGGTTGATGATTTAGAATTAACCGTTCGTTCTGCGAATTGTCTGAAAGCGGAGCAGGTTTATTACATTGGTGATCTGGTACAGAAGACAGAAGTCGAATTACTTAAAACACCAAACCTGGGTAAGAAATCACTAACAGAAATCAAAGATATCCTTGCTTCACATGGATTGACTTTGGGAGCGCGTCTGGAAAACTGGCCGCCTGCTGCTATTGAAAACAAAGATGCACGAATCGGCTAAATATCTACTTCACTGAGATAAGTATCAGATTTTGTATTTGTAACAAACAATTATTTTTAAGGTTTTATCATGCGTCATCGTAAAATTGGTCGTCAACTTAGTCGTAACAGTAGTCATCGAAAGGCAACATTGCAAAGTTTAACAAACGCATTGTTTACCTATGGTGCTATCAAGACCACTGTTGCAAAAGCGAAAGAATTACGTCGGGTTGCGGAGCCACTGGTGACGCGTGCAAAAGTTGACTCTGTTCATAATCGCCGTACCGTTTTTTCGCGATTGCGAAATAAAGAAACGGTGGGTATTTTGTTTAATGAGTTAGGCCCAAGATACAAAGAACGTCCAGGTGGATATTTAAGGATCATTAAATGTGGGTTCCGTGCCGGTGATAATGCACCAATGGCTTATGTTGAATTGGTTGACAGGCCAGAGGCAGAAGCAGATTCTGCTGCATAAGTATATTAACTATTCGTATGACTGAAAGCCGGAATCTAGTTCCGGCTTTGTTGTTTTTGTGTGTTTGCGCTTTTCACTCCTGTGAGTGAGTTTATCTTAATTGCTTGTAAAAGCGTTCAACCGAGGCATCTGGTTTTACTCATCAGGCCAGAGCTTTTCACCGTGGCTTTTAATATTTCTAACGATAAAATCTTCAGTCGTGTTTTTTTGGGTCGTAAACACACGAAATTTCATTCCACACCAACTTTCTAGTTCTTTTTGACAGTTATCCAAGGCTTCCTGTTTAAGGTCACTCAGAACATCGACATATTCGTCACCTGTATCCACAAGTAAATAGCAGAAACTTCCGCCAGAAAGCAAGCAAATACGCCGTACGGCTTCTTTGTTAGGTGTGGTTTTAGCCATTTTTGTGTGCTTATTTGTCCGTTAAAGTGAGTTTAATTAGTGTAAAATAGGCTGATTGATGCTTGTCAGTGATCGTTTGCAGTAAATTGTTAAACTGGCTGGTATATCCTATCAATTGCCCTTAAATAAGAGTCCAGTATACCTAGATGTCACAAGAAAAAGCTAAAATTGTTACTGCAGCAGAATCAAAAAGAAATGCCAAGATGTTTCTTTACGGTAATATCGCTTCTGTATTGGTTCCCTTTCCTTTGTTTATTTTCTGGTTTGGTGCTTCCATGTTTGTTTATGCCATGTATCGCCACCACCCCAACCCACGTGTCGGATATTACACGCAAAAGGCAGCTTATTACTATTACGCATTGTCTGGTATGCTTGTACCTGTGCTAACCTTCGCACCGGGTGATTTTTTTTATAATTACTGGTGGCTACTCTGGGGAATTAGTTTTTTCTTTTTGGTGCCTTTATCCATTCGTGAAATAATTAAAGTTAACCGTGAAGAATGGCACGATGTTGAACTACAATACTGATGCTTATTTAGTAAAAACAGGATGACTTTATGACGTTGCGAAATGACTGGAACTTAGAAGAAATCGAGTTATTGTTTGATCTACCATTCAATGACCTGCTTTATCAATCACATTCTATACATCGCCAGAATTTTAATCCCAATGAAGTACAAATCAGTACATTATTAAGCGTCAAAACAGGAGCGTGTCCTGAAGACTGCTCTTATTGTTCTCAAAGTTCAAAAAATGATACCGGGCTTGAGCGCGAACGTTTACTCCCAATTGATGAAGTCATTAGCGCTGCAAATGAAGCCAAGAAAAACGGCGCAACCCGCTTCTGTATGGGGGCTGCATGGCGCAATCCAACGGATAAAAACCTGGATCGCGTCATTCAAATGATTACCTCAGTCAAACAATTGGGAATGGAAACCTGTGTCACCCTGGGGATGCTTGAAAAAACTCAAGCGATACGCCTTAAGGAGGCTGGCCTGGATTATTATAATCATAACCTTGATACATCGCCTGAGTTCTATGGCGAAGTTATTTCGACACGTAGCTATGAGGATCGTCTTAACACGCTTGAGCATGTGCGTGATGCGGGAATTAATGTCTGTTCGGGTGGGATTCTTGGTCTGGGTGAAACCCGTAGGGATAGGGCTCGGCTATTACAAGAACTGGCTAATTTACCAGAACACCCTCAATCAGTTCCCATCAATGACCTGGTGCAAATCAAGGGAACGCCGCTTGATGGAATCGACAAACTGGATTCCTTTGAGTTTGTTCGCACCATCGCGGTAGCCCGGATTCTTATGCCTGAATCTTATGTACGTTTATCCGCAGGTCGAACCGAAATGAATGATGAAATGCAGGCATTGTGTTTTTTTGCGGGTGCCAACTCAATCTTTTATGGTGACCGTTTATTAACCACAGATAACCCTGAAGAAAGCCATGACCATCAATTATTTCAAAGCCTTGGGATTGAATCGGAAAAAGCATCTTTTTCGCAACCTGTGAGTATTTAATAAACCGGAATCCGTTATCGCCGGTGAGCAGGGGATAATTATATAATTCGTGAATTAAACGGTTGCAGTTCATAGCCTAAGTCTGCATAATACGCCCCTGATTTTGAAAGGTAGCCCAGTGTGGCGCTAGTAGGAGAATTAAGTTTTGCCAAATATTACATCAGCTAAAAAACGTGCTCGCCAATCTGAAACACGTCGTGCGCACAACAAACATATTCGTTCTGGTATGCGTACCAAGGTTAAGGCAGTTGTTTATGCGATTGAAGCTGGCGATAAAAAAGCAGCAGCAGAGGCATATAAATTAGCTGTACCAGCACTTGACTCAAGTGTCTCTAAAGGTATTTTGCATAAAAACAAAGCGGCACGTAGCAAGAGCCGTTTGAATGCAAGAATTCAGGCTATATAGCTTTTATAATTAGACATATTACAAAGTCAGAGAGCCAGCATCAAGCTGGCTTTTTTCATGCCTGCAATAAGCTGTTTGTCAGCGTTACCCACCCGCTAATTAGGTTTTGAGGCCGTACTCTTTGGCGCATGTGAGAGACTAGAACCTGTGTCCTTTTGGTATATCAGACTAGGCTCCATCGCATGCTTAAATTATTTATTACACTTATTTCAGATTGGCTCATCGCATTATTAGTTGTTAGTCTGCTTGTCTGGGTAGTCATAATGCAACCTGTTGTTACCTCATCAGGCGACCAAAGGGTGCAAGCTTCTTCCAACCTGATAAATGCAACCCCATTGATGGCTCCGGGTGATAACCGGATTAAACAGAGTGAGGTGCGTTTAAGGTCTTATGTTGACAAACTATCACTGGTTTATGCCCCACGGACTATTTCGTATGGGAACCTGAATACTACAGCACATTATATACGGCAGAAGTTTGCAGAGTTGGGTGATACCCGTTACCAAGCCTACTGGACGCTTAATGGGCATTTTAGCAATGTCATTTTGGAACTAGGGCCAAAAACGGATGAAATACTTGTTTTTGGCGCGCATTATGACGCTGAAAATGATTCACTGGATGCGGAAGGTAACGCCAGTGGTGTGGCAACGCTCATTGAGCTTGCCAGCCAATTAGCACAGCACCAGAAAGATTTACCCATCCGTGTGCAAATCGTGGCTTACCCCTTATCGCTAAACCAGTCCGTACGACGTGAAAATACGGGCAGTTACCATCATGCGGAACAACTACGAAAAGATGGCGTAAAGGTAAGGATGATGATGTCACTGGATAGTGTGGGTCATTATAATGATAAACAGGACAGCCAGCGTTATCCTTTTGCTTTTATGCGTTATCTCTACCCCGACAAAGGAAACTATATTGGACTGATCGGGCGGCTGGAAGATTTTTCCCAACTTCGCGATACCAAACGCAGTTTTGCCAAAGCATCGCCTTTACCGTTATTTTCATTTAATACACTGGATGATTTTCCCGAATTTTTATCGGTAGACCATGAAAACTACTGGCGTAATGGCTTCCCGGCATTTTTACTAACGGATACCGCACATTATCGCCAGGGTGATAATGCAAGCATCGAGATACCCGAGCGGTTTGATTATCATAAAATGGCGTTACTGGTTAAGGGCTTGTATCAGGTGGTTCTGGATAACAAACCCACGGATGCATCAGAATTCCCGGAGACACAAGTCCAGCTCGTTGAGCACTCTCATCAATCTACTACGAAGCAACTGCAATAACGGCTCATAATGCATCTCTGGCTTCGGTCAAAACATGCATGGGGCCACCACGGAAGGGTGC
>CAZPEE010000016.1:0-18539 GCA_964585525.1 uncultured Cocleimonas sp. | reverse complement strand
TTCATAAGTTAATCCAGGCAGAATGTTTTAGGCAAAATCCAGTAAATTGACGGGGGAACGCTTCCAGAACCTCCAGCGAGGGCTTTTTAAGGGTGTCAGTATCTTTCCATGACAGGTATCTATGCTTATCTCCAGCTGTCCTTTTTTTTGCCCTTGCCAAAGCAACCACAGTGTTTTTATATAGTCTTTTTCCAGGCGATTTAATTCATCTTGCCAGCTATCAAGGTCAGTGGCTTGCGCGGGATGTATCAACTGATCAAAGACAATGGCGACATGGCTATGTGCATTATTAGCAATATATTTCTCCAGGCTTTCCAAGGATAAGCCACTGAGCCGGGTATCGTTAGCGTTTGCAAAAAGTCCGGCTTCAGTACTGTTTTCTCTTGCAAAAACATGGTCGAACCTCCGGTTTGCTGTAAATACATCGCCCCCACCCCAAAACCACAGGCTGTTAACACTCGGTAGACCCGATATTTCCCGCGTTTGGTTAAGGTTTGCAGAATGCAATAACATCTGCACTTCATTCTGCAAAGCAAGCCAGTTCCTGTCCGTTGATGAGGGAATGCTGGGGAAAATATTTCTACCCTGTACATCTGCCAGGACGGTCGTTTTGAGGGTTTCCTTTTCAGGCAACTGCAAATACCATTGCTCCCTGTTTGCGGCAAAAAAATGTAAACCATCTTCCCCAAAGTGCTGATTTAACAAGGTGATTAATTCATCCGTTTCTGCTTTCCCCAGATCCCTGACTGACTGGGTCAACGTGACATCTTTCATGCCTGCTTCACAGTGTACCGGGTCGGCGCACAGCAGTGTTTGCTGCGATTCGCTTAACTGTTTGCCTGTTATATTTTCATGAAACACTTCATTGATAACCCGGTATCTGGCAATGGGCAATTCTTCATGGTCAGGAAAACCCAAACTTGAAAACAAAGAACGCTCAAAGCCAACGGAGGAAGTTGTTTTTATGTGGGTGTGTTTCAACCAGTTGGAAAAAACAGTTGATTCAGGTGAGAATCCAAAATCACGTTTCCATGCACTTAATGGCGAGGTAAGAGATGGAATAAATAACGTCAGTGAGACACTCATAAATCCGCGATATTACTCATCGGAGGAACGCTCAAACTCAACCAGTATGCCTTTGGCAGAATCAAGACGCACTGTGTCATTAATATACACCAGGTTACCATTAACAAGGGTTGCATACACGCTGGAGCGAAATTCATTCTCATAAAAAGGTGTCCAGGCTGATTTTGACAAGACATCTTCATGTTTGGCAATAAAGGGCTTCTCCAGATCGAGCACGACCAGGTCTGCCCAGTAACCTTCGCGGATATAGCCCCGCTCTTTGATACGAAATATGTCAGCAACCGCATGGCTGGTTTTCTGGGCAATCAGTTCCAGTGAAAATATCCCGTCATGATAATGTTCCAGTAATGCGGGCAAGGCATACTGCGCCAGAGGCATCCCTTGTACTACCTCAAAATAATGACCTTGCTTATCTGCCCAGTCACAGGGGGCATGGCCGGTTGCAATCGTGTCCAGGGTATCTTCCATCAAGCCCTGAAACAAGGCGGCACGATCTACCGCTGTTTTAATGGCGGGGTTGCATTTTATCAATGCGCCTTGTCGGGGTTTAGCCTCGCTCACGTAATCTTCATCACAAAATTCCAGAAAGGGGTAGCAAACCTCAGCGGTGATACGTTTTTCATTTAAAGCCTGATCAGATAATAATTCAATTTCTTTTGCCGTGCTCAGGTGCAAAAGATGCAGTTGGCTATCATGCTCCCTGGCAAGTTCAACCATCATGGATGATGATTTATAGCAGGCTTCTTCACTGCGTATTTTCGGGTGTAGCTCAAACGGGATATCATCACCATAGATTTGCCGGTAGCCTTCTTCATTCTCAATAATGGTTGGCATATGTTCACAATGCGCCGCAATCGGAACCGGGGAATGCTTGAAAATAAGATCAAGTATTTCAGGTTTATCCACCAAAACGCCTGCCCGCCGATCACCCAGACAGACTTTAACAGCACAATGCTGATTAGGGTCAAGTGCCTTGATCACTTCCAGGTTGTCATTGCTTGCACCCAGGTAAAATGAAAAGTTTGCCAGGGATTTTTCACTCGCCAGTTTGATTTTTTCATCTAATGCCTGAAAATCCGTGGTTGTTGGCAGCGTATCCGGCATATCAAAAAAAGTGGTAATCCCGCCTGCAATCGCCGCTTTTGACTCTGTGCAAAAGTCACCTTTATCAGTCATGCCGGGTTCACGAAAATGCACATTGGCATCAATCATCCCCGGTAACACGTGTTTACCCTTCAAATCCATGACATGCAGCACTTTCATGGAAGAAAGGTCTTTGGCAATCTTTTCAATCCGTCCATTGCGAATATAAATATCCGACTCGACAATGCTGTTTTCATTGACGATTCTGGCATTGAGAATAAGTAAGGTACTCATGTTATGTTGCCCGGATATTCATGAAGGGAATGGTTTTTCTGGAAAAATTCAGCAAAACAGATTGTGCAAACATCGTGAAAGGCATAGCAGGGCTATGGCTTGAACGATTTTGCACACTATGTGAAGCTGATTTTTTCAGAAAACCATTCAGGTGCAAACTGTAATTTTGTAGAAAAGTTATTTTTCTTTTCAAGACTTTGATCTTATTGAATGGTCTCATAGATAACAACCGCCTTCATGAAATATTCGGGCTAGACTTTTCGATCCAGAATGACAAACGAATAGGCATGCGGGTTGGTATCATCAGCCTGAAAATCCTGGCGGGAGACTTCATCCCACTCGTAAGCATCATAATCAGCAAAATGCGTATCACCCTCAAACGTCTCATCAATCAGGGTAAGATACAGGCGGTCTGCTTTGGGCAAAAATAATTCATACAGGTAGGCTCCGCCAGTGATAAAGATTTCCCTTTCTCTTTTGTGTGGCTTTGATGCGTTTTGACTTTCGCCATCTTTGGTGTTTTGAAGTTCATGCTCTGCGATTTGTATCGCTTGCGCCGCGCTATTGGCAACCTGGCAACCGTTAATGTTAAGATTCTGGTCACGTGAAAGAACAATGTTTAAGCGGCCGGGAAGCGGCCTGCCGATAGACTCGTAGGTTTTTCGCCCCATAATGATCGGGCTGTTCATGGTAGTACGTTTAAACCACTGTAGGTCGGCCGGCAAATGCCAGGGCATCTTGTTATCTTTACCTATAACCCGATTTTTACCCATGGCTGCGATCATGGAAATCATGATAAATCCTGGTTTCAGTCTTGATGAAGGGCTATTTTACTATTTTTAACGATGGCTTTTTGGATGATTTCTTCTTTTTTTTCGTTCCTTTTGGTGGTTTATCTACCGCTGTTAGCTCTGGCGTAGTATCTTTGGCTGACGTATCCGGTGATACTGAATTTTGAATGTCTTCAGGTTCAAACATCATACCTTCTCCATTTTCATTCGCATATAATGCCAGCACTGCGCCCATCGGTGCATAAATCGAAAAAGGTTTACCCGCAAAACGGGCATTAAAGGATACACCATCGTTATCAATCAACAGGTTTTGCGCAGCAGTGGGGCTGATGTTTAGAATGATTTTGCCATCCTCTACATATTGCAAGGGTACATTTGCATCAGGGTTATCAGCATGGATAACGATATGGGGTGTTACCTTGTTATCCAGTATCCATTCATAGACTGCACGTAGCAAGTAGGGCTTGTTTGAATTCATAGTCATAGTATATCAACGCCAGCCAGGCCAGTTAGTAAACACATTAAGGTCGGATCGACTGTTCTGCCATGGTCAATGAAACCTGGAACATCTCACGAGAAAATATCCGATCCATATAATCCATAATGGGTTTTGCTTCACCTTCGGGCAAATCAATACCGTATTTAGGTAAACGCCACAGAATGGGAGCAATAGTACAATCTACCAGAGAAAAGTCATTACTCAAAAAGTAAGGTTTAATGGCAAATACTTCAGCCGCAGAAACAACACTTTCACGTAAAATAATGCGTGCGGTATCAACACGTTCCTTCTCACCACTCTCCAGGTCGTTAACCAGTGAAAACCAGTCTTTTTCAATGCGGAATAAAGTCAGGCGCGCATGTGCACGGGAAACCGGGTCAACCGGCATCAACGGTGGATGTGGAAAACGCTCGTCCAGATATTCCATAATCACCTGTGAATCGTATAAAACCAGGTCACGGTCAACCAGTGTAGGAGCCGAATTGTACGGGTTCAAATCAGCCAGGTCTTCCGGCTTGTTATTGGGGTCAATTTCAATAATATCCGCTTGAATATCTTTTTCTGCAAGTACAATGCGCACACTATGGCAACGTGGGCAATCTGGCAGGGAAAACAGGGTCATAACCGAACGGCGATTAGCAACTGAACTCATTAAACACTCCTAAAATGCTGTTTTTTATCACACAGCAATTAAAACATAAACGTAAAAAGGCTGCCCTTACGGGCAGCCTGCAGATTCTATACCAAAAAGCGTGTTAAATCTTTAGCTATTCAGGAATAGAGTGTGGTTAGTGTATATCTTTCCAGTATTCTTTCTCTAGTGCCAAAGCGACCAGGAAGAAGATTACAAGGAAAATAAGCACAAAAATACCGATTGTCTTGCGAGACAACTGGGCTGGCTCACTTGCATAAGTCAAAAATGCGGTAAGGTCACGCACCACGCGGTCATATTCACTGGCAGACAGGGAACCTGGCTTTACCAAAGTCAGTTTTGGCGCGCCATGATGTTCAGCACCATCACCATGGGCTTCCTCTTTTGCTTGCCAACCTTGTAATTGCCATAATACATGTGGCATACCAACATCTTTAAAGACGGTATTGTTAACACCCATGGGACGCGAGTCATCCAGGTAGAAACCCTTCAGGTAAGAGTAAATCCAGTCTGGGCCACGAGAACGACCTACCAGGGACAAATCAGGGACTGTTGCGCCAAAGGCAACCTTGGCAGCTTTTGCAGGATAGGCATTCTCCATCAAAGAACCTATTTTAACCGGCTTGCCTTCTTCATTACGGGTAAAGATAAGGTTTTCCTTGATTAGTTTGGCAACATCATCTTCAGAAAAACCATTTTCGGCGTTCAAGCCAATGTCTTTGGCGACACGATTGTAACGGTTAAACTTGAGTGAATGACAGCCCATACAATAGTTAACAAAGTATTTTGCACCATTTTGCAGGCTTTTATGGTCGTGTACATCAATATTGGCATGTTGCAATGGAACACCATGGCCACCACCGGCACCAACAATTTTCAGTACCAGTAATACCAGGACAGGGACAATTAAAACAAAGACCCATTTACGAATACTATTACTCATGATGTCACCCTCTCTGGAACTGCTTTCTCTGCATTACAAGGACGAACCAGGAATGGCAATAACAGTGTGATAGATAAATAAGCGATAGGCCAGACCCACTGCCACCTGATTTGTTTTGCACTATCCAGGTCTTCCGGATTGTAACGATACCAGTCAATGGCAAGCACCATACCTGCCAATACCAGGAACCAGATCAAATAACGCCCCGGTTTTGCCGTATTGCTATGCGCGTAAAGCACTGCAAAGAACAGGAAGTAAATCTCTGTCATGCGTACACCCAGCTCTTTTAATTCCGGCGTAACCGGCTTAACACCGAGATAACCCAGAATCATGAATACTGAAGCAAAAATGGCAAGGTTCAACATGTGTGCAGTATTTCTGTAACGCCATGATTTAATCGGGTTACGATCAATCCAGGGCAGCAGGAACAACATGATAATGGCACCAAACATAGCCATCGTACCTGCAAACGGACTCACCGTTACCGCACGTAGCACGGTGTAAAATGGTGTAAAATACCAAACTGGTGCAATATGCTCAGGCGTTTTCAAAGCATTGGCAGGCTCAAAGTTCGCATGCTCAAGGAAAAAACCACCCATTTCTGGCAAGAAGAATAAAATACCAAAGAACACCATGAAAAACACCGCAATGGCAGGGATATCATGCACGGTGTAGTAAGGATGGAAAGGAACGCCATCCAGAGGGATACCTTTTTCGTTTTTCAATGCCTTGATTTCGATACCATCAGGATTGTTGGAACCGACTTTGTGTAGCGCAACGATATGTACAAAAACCAGCGCCACCAGAATCAACGGAACCGCCGCTACATGGAAGGCAAATAAACGGTTCAGGGTTGGATCAGAGATAACAAAATCACCACGAATCCACAAGGATAGGTCATCACCAACGACAGGAATCGTATTGAACAGGTTGATAATCACCTGCGCGCCCCAGAATGACATCTGCCCCCAGGGTAGCAAGTAACCCATAAAGGCTTCTGCCATCAGTGCCAGGTAGATCACCATACCAATCAGCCAGACTAGCTCGCGCTTGCCTTTGTAGGAACCGTACATCAAACCACGGAACATATGGAAATAGACCACAATAAAAAACGCCGACGCGCCTGTAGAGTGCATGTAGCGGATAAACCAGCCACCGGGCACATCACGCATGATGTATTCGACCGAAGCAAACGCCATGCCCGCATCAGGCTTGTAGTGCATCGTCAGGAAAATACCGGAGACGATCTGGATAACCAGTACCAGCATTGCCAGTACACCAAAGTAATACCATGCGTTAAAATTTTTCGGCGCATAGTATTCCGACATATGCGCTTTCCAGGTTTCAATAATAGGAAAACGCTCATCAAACCAGCCTAAAAGTCCGGTTGCTTCTGTACCAGTAGCCATTACGCAGCACCTCCATCCTGACCAACCAGTAAAAGATTGTCAGTTTTATAATAATACGGGGGAACAACCAGATTCGTAGGAGCAGGTACGTTTTTAAATACACGGCCCGCAAGGTCAAATCTGGAACCATGACAAGGGCAATACCAGCCACCTTTCCATTCCGCACCCAAATCAGCAGGTGCCAGTTCGGGACGGTAAGTAGGAGAACAGCCCAGATGGGTACAAATACCAATCAATACCAAATACTCTTTTTTTCTTGCCCGGTATGCGTTTTTAGCATAACCAGGCTGTTGTGATTCAACTGTCGAATCAGGGTCTTTCAGTAATGGGTTGTTGCTTGGAAGGTCTTTCAGCATTTGCTCGGTACGCCTAACGATCCATATCGGCTTGCCTTGCCAGATAACAGTCAATAGCTGGCCTGGCTCAACCTTACTGATATTAACATCAACCGGCGCACCTGCATTCAAGGCACGCGCACTAGGCATCCATGACATAAGAAGCGGTGTTGCAAACGCAACTGTTCCGACTGCACCAACGGCTGCAGTAGCGCCAATTAACATGCGCCTGCGCTTCTTGTCTACGCCTGTATTCGAATCTGAATCTGACATGATTCACGTTCTCCACATAATTAAACAGAATAATCAAACTAACCCTTGTTTTAGCAATAACTAATACATGCCAAAAAACCGCCGTATCGTCGCTTAACTCAAGGCGAAGGTCAAGTAGAAATGAGTAATTTAGCGTCTATTTGTTGATTTTATTTTAACGCATTGACATAGGACAATTAACGGCTTTTTGATTCAATCAAATAATAAACTCGTGATGGAAAACCTATAATTTATAAACAGCATCCAGTTCACTAAAACCCAGTCCGTGCCTTTTCTTGACATGAATCTGCACCGGGATGCGTTCTTTCATGGCTTCGATATGGCTGATCACGCCAATCATTTTTCCACTGGCATTGAGATTATCCAGTGCATCCAGTGCGACTTCCAGGGTTTCGCTGTCCAGCGTTCCAAACCCTTCATCCAAAAATAATGAATCAATACTGGTTTTATGGCTCACCAAATCAGACAACGCCAGCGCTAATGCCAGGCTCACCAAAAAGCTTTCCCCACCTGACAAGGTTTTAGTGTCACGCTGACAGTCAGCCTGCCAGGTATCTATCACTTGTAACTCGAGCGCATCACCCTTTTTACGCTCCAGGTAATAACGCCCATGCAAACGGCTTAATCGCTGGTTTGCCAGATGGACGAGATGATCCAGGGTTAAACCCTGTGCATATTTCCTGAATTTGGCACCATCTGCCGAACCAATCAGGCTATTAAGATAGGCCCAGTCATCATAACGTTCCTGTTGCTTTTTTATTTGACCTTGCAAAGCTTTTTGCTTGTTACGTCGCTTTTGGTCTTCTTCTAAAGACTTTGCCAGCGCACCCTGCGCTTCATTGAAACCTTTCAGTTGATTTTCCAGGCTCACAACGAACTGCTGGTGCTCTTCGAGCGGCGTTAACAACATCGTTTCCAGAACTTTTCCAGGCTGCATAGCCTGATGCCTGGCAAGCCGGGTTTTGGTTTGTTCAAGCCCCGTCTGCGCCTGTTGCAACTGTTTGTCCAGCCTTGTTTTCAATAGCACTAACTGTTCACGTCGTTTGGAATCGAGCAAAGCCTCAGAAAATACTTGCTGTGTTTTGAACGGACTTTTTGCTAATTTCCCTTGCCAGATAGTTTCGCTATTACTGGCTTGCTTTTGTTGTTTTTCTTTTGTTTTAAGCAACACCTCAATTGTCGTCGTTAGTTTCTGGATTTCTGATTTATGTGTGTTCAACAGATCCTGCTGCTTTTGCCATTTTTGCTTAGTTTGCCGGGTTTTTGTGATCAGTTCTTCCCTAAGTTCACTCGCTGACTTGTCTCCAAACTCAGACTGGCGTAGCTCAAGTTTCTGTTGCAATTGCCTGTTTAGCGTCGTCGCCTCGTCAGAATATGCCTTTGCCTGTCTTGCTAATTCCAGTTGTTGTTCGGTATCTTTTTCGGCAAGCTGGTTTTTATGGACGGCAATTTCCAACTCACTCAATGCTTCTTTTGCCATGTGGTAAGCTTTTAACTGCGTGTCAAGATTCTCTTTACGTTGTTGCGATGCCTTAAGATATGCTTGCAACGGGGATGCCTGTTCAATATCCAGGTTCAGTTTTAACTCGTCGTTAGTGGACAACCAATCCTGCCGGGTTTTATTGATTTTCTGTTGCTCCGCTTGTGCCTGCGCCAATACGCCCTTTAGTTTCTCTTCAAGCCTTGCAAGCTGGGTGTTTTTCTCTTTGCCTTGCTCAACTAAAATATCAAGCTCACGCTTTTTAGCCTCAAAACGTTTTTGCGTCGCTGAAACATTCAGTTGTTTATATTCATCTATGGCAGGGTGATCCGTCGAGCCGCACAGCGGGCAAGCCTGGCCTGCCTGTAATTTTTCCCGGAAATCATTCAAATCATTAATGCGTTGTTCCTGTTCCAGTAACTTGCCCAGGTCTTTGAGCTGTTGATTGCACGATTGGTAACTTTTTCGACATGCCTCTACTTCCTGAACTTTTTGCTTTTTTTGCTGTTCCAGTTTCTTTATTGTTTTTTGAGTCGACTGAATTGTATCAAAATGTTCATGATATTGATTAAACAGGCTTTTTAAGTTTAGCTCCGGTTCTTTTTTCTGCTGTATCGCTGCTAATTCCTGCTCCAGTTTCGGCACATCCAGCGCTTTAAAATGACAATCAAAATCTTGCTGGGATTGATCCAGTTTGTGCTGGAGCGTGAGCGTTTCCTGTTTAATGTTTTTTAACTGTTTTTTCAGTCCATGCCTATCCAGAGAGGCCAGCTTGAGTGATTTTATTTTCTCATCCAACGCTGCTGTTTGTGCTTTGAGTTGCCTGATTTCCTGATCTAACGGATTCAACCTGTCTGCAATGCGGCGTTCTTCTTTTTGTTGATTTTTATTGGCTTCCTGCAACGCCACATCAGCATCATTAAATTCAGTTTCCTTGTTAACCAATTGCTGGTTTAAAGTATCCAGTGAGGATTGCAAGGCTTTTAACTCATCAACGGTTGCCTGTAAACGGTTTTCATCATCCTGATGCCGGTCAAAATAAGGGCGTAGTTCCTCGGCGGGTTCGCTCAGTGCCAAAGCCCCAAGCTGGTCTTGTTTTGTTTCGATGTCTGCTTGCGCTTGTTTTAAGCTCGCTTGTGCCCGCCCTTCTTCAGCCTGCAATACCAACAGCTGCTTGAACCATTGAAACTGTTCATTTGCCTGGTTGCGTTGTTTTTCAGTTTCAGCTATTTGTTGCTTTAATTCTGTTTGTTCTTGTTGTAAACCGCTTATTTCATCATCACTTAATAACTCTGCACCTTCTGCTTTCGCAGTGAGTTTATCCAGTTCTACTTTGGCATCACGGTAAAAATCATAGACCTGCTGGGATAGTTGGCCATAAATTTCAGTGCCTGTCAGTTCTTCCAGCAGCTCTGCGCGTTGATTTGCCCTGGCATTTAAAAAGGCCGAAAAACCACCCTGGGCCAGCAACATCGATTTGGTAAAACGTGCAAAATTCAGCCCGGTGATTTCAGGTATCAAAGTTTCTTTTTGACGGATTTTCTCTGCCAGTATTTTTCCATCGGATAATTGGCACAATTCAACCTTCGGTGCCTGTAATTTACCTTCAGCCTTGCCCCCCGCCCGGTGCTGGCTCCAAAATGCACGGTAGGCTTTGCCTTTAACCTCAAACTCAACCTCTGCCAAACAGTCTGACTCATGCCGGGTCATTAATTCATTACTGGTGGGCGACACCGAAAGGCGCGGGGTTTGATGGTAAAGCGCCAGGCATATCGCATCTAAAATAGTTGTTTTACCTGCGCCTGTTGCACCGGTAATCGCAAACAAGCCATTTGAGTTAAAAGGCTCCTGGGTAAAATCAACCTTCCATTCGCCACGCAACGAGTTGATGTTTTTAAAACGTAAACTGAGAATTTTCATGTGTGACTCATCAGGCTATGCTGATTCACCATGCGCATCAGCCAGGCTATCAACGACTTGCTTAAAGTTGCTTTTTAAACGTTTTAGACGTTTTTCCTGGTCATCACCCTGCCAGTCTTCCTCGGCGAGGCGACGTTCAAAAACATCTTCCACACTCAATTCATTGAGTGTTTCTTTTTCTTCTTTATACAGTGCGCTTTGTCGCTTGTTACGCTCGCGGCGTAATAACAAGACCTCGACAGGTAGATTTTCAGTCAATGTTTGTACCCGCGTTTGCAAATCATTCAGATAATCCTGTGATGTCACCTGTACCTCCACCCAGATGCTTTGCGAAGGTTCTAGCTCAAACTTATTGGGCAAGTCCTTCAACTGTTTTTCTATGCTGTCCAGGTCGCCTTTAATCATTTGCATCGGCTGAAAACCTGGAATGGTCAACGCTTGTGCCTTTTTAAAAGCACCGTCTTTAAAATCTACCACTAATACCGACTTTTCGCCTTGCCCTTTGGTTTCATCAAAACTTAATGGAATGGGTGAACCGCTGTAACGAATATGTGCAGATTTTGCCACTAACTGGGAACGGTGGATATGCCCCAGTGCAATATAATCAACCGGCGGGAAAGCACTTGCAGGAAAGGCATCCAGCGTACCAATGTAAATCTCCCGTACTGAATCTGAGGTACTCGCGCCCACCGTGGTTAAATGCCCGGTAGCAATAATCGGCAATTGTTTTTTATGTGTTTTGTGATGTGCCTTTTGCACCCTGACGGCTTGCTTGTAAAGCGCATGATAATGCTCCGAAATCGACTGTTGCAAAACCTGTTTTTTATCGCTGGCACTCTGCCCGGCCTGGCTGATCATCACGTCACGCGCTCGGATAAAGGGAACCGCACAAACAATCGCGCCTGCTTCACCCTGGCGGTTTTTAAGCGTGATGATTTGACTGTCGATATTTTGCGTGACACCCGACACCACATGGGTATTCAAACAGGCAAGTAGCGCTTTGGACTCATTTAACGTAGCAACTGAATCATGGTTTCCACCTAAAACCAGCAACTCACAGCCAGTACTTTGAATATCAACGATAAAGCGGTTATACATTTCGCGTGCATAACTTGGGGGTGCGCCCGTATCAAAAATATCACCTGCCACGATCAAGGCATCCACCTTGCGCGCACTCATTTGTTTTAACAACCAATCCAGAAAAGCCGCATGTTCAGGGGCACGGCTTTTTCCCATAAAGTTTTGCCCTAAATGCCAGTCAGATGTATGAATAATTCGCATGCTTATTTACTTAAAAAAACCCAGTTTGTTGAAATAGTCACGCAATTTGATTAAGTAAAAACCTTTTCTGCGCAAGCTTTTTATTGACGCTGGACCAGGCCATGAATCATAACAGCCCTGCCCTGGTTTTTGTGGTTTTCCAGAAGGAATAGATGCTTTCTTCATGAGAGTCAATGCCAGCTCTGCACCTGTTGAAAATAATCGGCAATTATGAGAGAAAACGTTGTCATATTGTTTTAATAAAAAAGACTGTTGCGATAACACTTTTCCGGTATCAAAACGCTCAGCCATTTCATGAAGCGTCACACCAATATGCTGTTGCTTGTCTAACAAGGCAAAAAACACAGGATCAACACCCTTATAATCCGGTAACAAGGATGGGTGGATATTCAGGCAGGTCATATTTGGCATGTCCAGTAACAGCGGTTTTATCAGCTGGTTGAAATGTGCAGCAAGTAAAAATTCAGGCTTTTTGGAATGAATAAACTGACACACCCCTGGATCATTAATGTCGCTGGTTTTTAACAAGGGAATATGCCGATTTTTTGCCAGTTTCGCAATGCTGGGCAGCTTGTCCCTAGCGGGGATTAGAGCCGATAGTACAGCAAACAAATCAGTGACAAAAAAAAGATAGGTGCTATATCGCCAGCCCGATAGCTGTATTTGTTTCAAGGCAGCACGTAAAGCACCATAGTTTTTGTTGAGCACCCGGCTTGAGCTAATAATAGCCACCACGTCAATATCATGATCTGCCAGTAACCTTTTTAGGACAAGTGAAGAATAAACACTGGGATAGGTACAAAAAACCAGTCTTTTTTTAGCCATGTTTGAGGGGCAAACTAGACCAGTGCATCAGGAAAGATGTGCCATTTCTTCAACCAGGATAGCGATGGTCTGTTCAATTTGCTGTTCGCTGTGAGAGGAACAAATAAAGAAGCGTAATCTTGCCATGCCCTCCTGTACCGCCGGATAGAAAATCGGCTGCACATTGATGCCGCGCTCAAACAGTGCATTCGCCAGGCGGCCTGCCATGGCAGAGCTACCCGTAATAATTGGAATGACTGACAGGCCGGCACTGGAGCCTACGTTTAAACCATGTTTCCTGGCTAATGTTAAAAACTGTTTGCCACGTTTATTGAGTGTATGAACACGCTCCGGTTCTTTATCCAATAGTTTTAACGCCGCTAAAGCAGAAGCAGCAACGGGCGGTGCGATACCCACGCTGTATAAAAAACCCGGTGCGGAAAACTTTAAATGCTCAATCAGAGCATTTTCACCTGCAATATAACCACCACAACTTGCCAGCGTCTTGCTTAACGTACCCATCCATAAATCGACTTCGTGCCCATCAACACCGGCCTGTTCTTTTAGTCCATGACCACGTTCACCCAGAACACCAAGTGCATGTGCTTCATCCACCATCAGAAAAGCTTTATGGCGTTGTTTGATTTCTATAAAACGTTTCAGGTCAGGATAATCACCATCCATGCTGTAGATGCCTTCAATCACTATCAGCACGCGTTCGTATTTTTTGCGCTGCTGAAACAGTATTTCATCCAGCGCCTGCCAGTCATTATGCGGAAATGGCAATCGTGTTGCCCCGGATAATTGGCCACCCTGCACGATGCTGTTATGAATCAGCGAGTCATGTAAAATTAAATCTTTTGGGCCAAATAGATAGCCTATGGTCGTGACATTGGTGGCATGTCCGCTGACAAACACAATCGCATCATCTACATCGTAGAGCTTGGCAAGCTCCTGTTCCAACTCACGCTGGATGGGTCGTTCGCCCGCTACAGGCCGACTGGCAGAAGCTGACGTACCGTATTTATCTATCGCGTCTTTCGCGGCTTGTGAAACCTCCGGGTGACCACATAAATCCAGGTAGTTATAACTGGCAAAATTAATATATTCCTGTCCTGCTATCTGTGTCGTATTGCGCGCAACCCCTTCATGTGTCTTAAAAAACGGGCTTTTAACACCCATTTGTTTGCCACCCGTTTCGAGGATACGAATTTGCTGATAGCCCGGAAACTGGTCAAAACGACAAAACTCATCGGGTATTTTGGAGTTGGCTAACAATGATTTACGGCTGCGCTTAACATCGGGTTCAGCCGCCTTGTTGCTCATTTGCGCTTCGGTCACCTTCTTTAAACGCTTTTCCAGCATTTTTTGGGCGAGCTGGTCTTTTACCGAACCACTCAAGCCAAACAGGTTATTTTTTAAGGGTTTTGTCATAGTCTTGGCTGCTAATTAGCTGAGTCCTTACTGGCATTCATCGCATCTTCAATCAAGGAACGAGACAATTTTTCGGCCTCAACCTGGGTGACATCCTGAGAGTGGCCATGCCTGGCGGCTGCAATGGAAATATTTTCCTGTTGTTTGCTGTCCCCGGCAGTTGTAGCCTTAGTCACATCATCCTGCTGATCGGCGTCATCAGTCGATAGTTGATCCGTAATCCTTTGTGCAATGCGTAAAATATTGGCGCCTTCCGTCAGGGCCATCACGGGTAATTTAACCGCAAAGCGCTCCTCAATTGCAAGCACAAGTTCCATTCCCATCAAAGAATCCATACCCAGGTCAAAAATTGACTGCTCCACATCCAGCTTTTCGCGTGGCAAGCGCAGTATTTGTTCGATTTCATCGAGTAGCAAATCTACCACCAGATCCTGAATTTCAGAACGCCCCATATTGGCAATCAGCGTATGAATATCTTCATAATGCTCACTATCCGATGCTTTGACAGAACGCTGCAATTCTTCATATTTTGCAGAGCTGGCTGCTGGCATGACACGCTGGATAACACCCCAGTCAAGGTCGATAACGGCTGCGCCCACTTTGTCGCTGAGGATGATTTTTTCCAGCATTTTCAGTGCCTGCTCAGAATTGAGTGCATGGCCACCTAAACGGGATTGCAAGGCTTCTTTGGTTTCTTCGTTACGTGCCAAAAAGCCCACATCGGCAATCGCTCCCCAGGCGGCATAACTTGCTGGCAAGCCCCTGGATTTTCGATAGCTTGCCAAGGACTCAAGATAACTATTGGCGGCTACATAGTTAGCCTGGCCAGGGTTACCCACATAGGTTGTCGCCGATGAATACATCACAAAGAAATCCAGTTCAAGGTTTTCTGTGAGCTTATGTAGATTCCATGAACCCTTGATTTTCGGTGTCATGACGTGCTGTAACTGCTGCTGCGTCATATTTCGCAACAAACCATCTTCGAGCACCATGGCTGCATGCACGACACCCTTTAGCGGCAAAATATCACCCTGAATTTCACTGACCAGCTTTGCAAGCGCCGCCTCATCTGCCACATCACAGGCGCGTGTAAAGACCTGGGCACCTTTTTCTTTCAGCTCCTCAATAATTTGCCTGGATTGATCGCTGACACTGGCAGAACGACTCACCAGGACCAGTGAACGTGCGCCTTTATCAACCAGCCAGCTCGCTGTTTTCAAGCCAAAACCGCTCAAACCACCGCTAACCAGATAGCTGCCCTGTGCATCACAAACCAGTTCTTTACCCTGCACATCCAACGGCTCGATTTGCTCAATGAAATCAGGCGTATCAACCTGGTCAAATGAGACCACGACCTTGCCTACCTGGCGTGATTGCTGCATGTAACGGAAAGCATCTTGAATACGTGCCGCAGGAAAACTACGGTAAGGCATGGGACGCAAACTACCATCGTTGAACAAGTCCATCATTTCTTTAAACAAACGATTGGCAAGTTCGGCTCGCTCAATCAATAACTGGTCAGCATCTATGCCAAAATAGGAAATATTATTCCTGAAGGGGCGTAAACCGATTTTGCTGTTCTCATAAAAATCGCGTTTGCCCAGCTCCAGAAAACGACCAAACGGCTTTAATACAGACAAATTACGCGTAATTGCCTCGCCAGCCAGCGAATTAAGTACAATATCAATACCTTCATCATTGGTGATTTCCATGATCTCATCAGAAAACGCCAGTGAGCGGGAATCCATCACATGATCAGCACCTAACAGCCTGACAAAGTCTCGCTTTTCATCTGAGCCCGCGGTGGCAAATATTTCTGCGCCACAATAACGGGCGTATTGGATTGCGGCGATACCAACACCACCTGCTGCACCATGAATCAGTATTTTTTCACCCGGCTGGATTTGCGCCAGGTGTTTAAGTGCGTAGTAAACCGTGAAGAACGTGGTAGGGATAGTTGCGGATTCTTCAAAACTCCAGCTTTCGGGTTTATGCGTAATTGCAGTTGTTTGTGTAATCACACGGGAGCTAAAACAGGCAGGCGCGAAACCCAATACTTCATCGCCTTCTTTAAACTCCCGCACAGCACTGCCAACCTTGACGACCGTTCCAGCAACTTCCATCCCCAGCGTTGGCCCGGCAAAACCATTCTCGACAGCTTCATCCGATAACAAACCCATGGCATACATCACATCACGGAAATTAAGGCCAGTCGCATGTGGCCTGATCTCAATTTCATCGGCCTGCACAAAACGCTCTGGCAAGGCTTGCCAGCATAAATTCTTCAACGGGCCTGGTGTATGAAAACTTAATTTAAACGCAGGTGCTTTTATCTTGTCAGTTTCATGGTGGATTGAACTGGTTTGGGGTTCACCGGCAGACAAGTCGATTTTTTCCATGCGTGTGACATGGCGCACAGTCTCATTAAGAATGACCTCATTTTCAATCGCCTTGCCTGTTTGCTGCTCCCGTAACAATTCATCCAGTAATAATTTACTGCTGGTTTCCGCATCAAACACGCCCTGCATATCAATTAAACGACAGTTGATATCCGGGTGCTCATTCATAATGACACGCCCAAGCCCCCATAAGGGTGACTGCGAAGGATTATCATCGAATTGAAAACTCTGCATTTGATCATTGACAACCACACCACCGGAGGTCACCAGGTTAAGCTGGGGCAGCTCATTGAGGGTGTTATTTTCCAGTGCCTGAACCAGGTCTATGGTGCTGCCACAACGCAGGTTTTGATTATTTTCGAGCTGCTCTGTAGACGGCTCCCCATCATTGAGTGCATCGTGCCATTCAAGCCCCATCAAATGGATGACCTGGTCACAATGAATATCAGATTTTTGCAAAGTCTCTATGACATGATAAAAACCCAGTGTTTTATCAATACTTTTTTTGCTACTTTGTTGATGTTCAGCGTCATTGACATCAATCGCAAAATGGGTCGGCCCAAGTCGTTGATACTTATCACTGGACTCAACCACTACCGTTTGATGGCCTAATGTTTCCAGGCGGCTTTTAAGTGCCTGGGCAAGGTTTATGGATAATTCACTTTGATCTTTTAACAGCATCCAGACTTGCGACTGACTATCATCCGCAACGACTTCGGGAGCCACCAATACCCGGTCATCCGTATGACTGGCGATAACCATAAAAGCACCGACATCACCCGCTGCCTTATCTTCGATTAACGGTTCAATCGTCTCAAAACCTGCTTCTTTTAAAGAGGCACGCCATTCATCCGGGGACATCAATAAAGGGATAGGCTTATCCATATCACTGGTGTGTGTCCACCAGTCGGACTGCAGACCAAAGGTCATGTCCATAAACCGGTCTGCCTGTCTTTCTAATAGTAGCAGGGCGCCTTTTGGCGCCAGTAATTGTTTTATATTACGCTGTGCTTTTTGCAAATCATCACTTTGATACAAGGTATTTGCAGCAATAACAATATCGTAGCTGGCAAGCTCAAACAGGTTATTTTCAATGGTATCTGCCATATCAAGCTGGCCTAAATCCGACTCACTTAAATCCAGTATCCGGGTTTCAACAAAATGCCAGTTTTCAAGATCAAAACCTGCTTTTGCCAAACGTTCTTCATTAGCGTGCGTATAGTGATAATCACATTGGTCAACAGGCAACAACGGCAATATCAACTGGCTAATTTCGGTATCGCTGCCACCAATTTCGAGAATGCGTAAACGCCGGTTGGCAGGCCAGTCGGCGACAATTTCCTTGATGCTATGTTGTAACACCAGGTTCATACTATGGTTGCTGGGTGATGCGCCGTTCCAGTGCTCCTGAATACTGCTTTTTTCCGCAAACAACAAGGTTTCAGGCGTGATTTTATGCTGCAAGACATCAGCCAGATGTTTGCCACAACGTCCCAGTAACATCAACTCTGGCAAATAAGACGGGGAATCACCCAATACCGATAACCAGATATCTTCGGCAGGTGGAAAACCACTTTCGGCATTCAACAACCATTGCCCTTTGCCATCTTTAATGTCATAACTGGCAAGGTCATCCTCAACCAGCATAGCCAGCAGACGTGATAATAACGGTTGCCACCCCGATTCAATATGCGCCTGTTCAGTGAGTGATTCGAGTGTGAACTCATCGCCAGTTGGGTTTAATTGCCGGATTGCCTGCCATGCAAACATGGAAACCACCAAATCAATCAGTGGCAGAATTTCCTGGTAATGTTTGGCGCGATGCAGTTCTGGCTCCTTTGCCTCAAGGTATTCTT
>CAZPEE010000015.1:14556-18638 GCA_964585525.1 uncultured Cocleimonas sp. | reverse complement strand
AGGCAAATGGCAACTATACAAAACCAGGTTATCCCTGTGGACAAGCTCAGCTTCTCCTTGATAACCCAGCACCTCACTCATTTGTGAGCCAGGAACCCCATGCAATTTATTAACATCTTCAGATGAATAGTTAATTAGCCCTCTGGCAATTGTTTCACCTTGAGGGTTTTTACAGTCGACCACATCGCCACGTTTAAAATTACCTTCAGACGATTCAACACCAATCGCCAGCAAACTCGAACCCTTTTCTTGTATGGATAAGCAAGCCCCTTCATCCAGAAACAATACGCCATTGGCCTGGACTTGCCCGGCTATCCACTGTTTACGAGCCGCCAACTGTGTTTTATCAGGCAATAACAGCGTACCGATATTTTCACCCTCTGATAAACGTTGTAATACGTTATTTTCACGTCCAGAAGCGATAATGGTGGCGCAACCGGAACTTGCTGCACGTTGGGCTGCCGTTATTTTTGTTGCCATCCCCCCACTTCCAAGGGCAGTAGCTACCGAACCTGCATAGCCAGGCAGTGCCGGGTTACTGGCGAGATCTTCAGCAATCAACCGCGCATCATCATGCTGTCGTGGATCTTTATCAAAAAGCCCCTGCTGATCAGTCAATATGACCAGCAAATCAGCCTCAATCAGATTAGCGACCAGAGCCGCCAATGTATCATTATCGCCAAGCCTCATTTCTTCCAGCGCCACAGTGTCATTTTCATTAATTATTGGCAGTGTTTCTAATTCAAGCAGCGTCCGAAGCGTATTTCGCGCATTAAGATAGCGCTTACGATTACTCACATCATCATGCGTTAAGAGAATTTGCGCAGCTTGAATATTGTATTGTTTGAATTGTGATTCGTAGGCTTCAATCAGTCCTGTCTGGCCAATGGCTGCGGCTGCCTGTAATTTTGCAAGGTCTTTGGGGCGGCTCGTCCAGCCCATGCGGCTCATGCCTTCTGCCACGGAACCCGAGGACACCAGCACAATCTCACGACCTTGTTCACGTAAAGTGGCAATTTGCGCCGACCAATCTGCAATCGCATGATAATCCAGCCCTTTACCATCTTTTGTCAGTAAGGCACTACCAATTTTTATAACCCAGCGCTGGGCTTTTTTACTGTATTTGTGTCTGCTCATTAAGTTTTAGCTTCACCCTGTTCCTGATAATACGCCTGGTCATCAAGGTAGCGCATAATATCATAGGATAGCTCTTTCGTATTTAAGCCGGTTGCTGCAGAAATTGCATAGACCTTGCCCTTCCAGCCAAGTTTTTTTACAATCTGATCGCAACGCGCCTGCTGTTCATCCGCTGGCAATAAATCAATTTTGTTAAAAACGAGCCAGCGTTCGCGTTCAGCCAAAGAATCATCACTGTTTTCTACGCTGTAACGTGCCAGCTCTTTTTCGATAATTCGTACCGACTCCACTGGGTCATCCTGCTCATTCATCGGTGCAACATCGACCAGATGCAACAAAAGGTGGGTACGTGAAAGATGTTTTAAAAACTGGATTCCAAGCCCCGCACCTTCTGCGGCTCCTTCTATCAGCCCAGGAATATCAGCAATAACATAACTCTTATAGGCATCAACTTTTACCACACCCAGATTAGGATACAAGGTTGTAAATGGATAATTTGCAATTTTGGGACGCGCTGACGACAAAGCAGAAATCAAGGTTGATTTACCTGCATTGGGCAAGCCTAACAAACCGACATCAGCCAAAACTTTCATTTCAAGGCGAAGTACCCGCTCTTCACCTGGGGAACCAGGTTTACTTTGCCGAGGCGCACGGTTTACCGAGCTTTTGTAACGTAAATTACCCAGGCCGTGAAAGCCTCCCTGGGCTACCAGTAATTTCTGTCCATCTTTGGTAAGGTCACCAATTTTCTCATCAGTATCATCGACAAAAACCATCGTTCCGATAGGAACCTGGATGATTTTATCTTCTCCACGCGCACCCGTCATATTGCGACTCGCGCCGTTTTCCCCGCGACCACCTTCATAACGGCGCACATGCCTAAAATCAGCGAGGGTATTCAAGCCCTTATTCGCTTGCAGGTAAACGCAGCCGCCATCGCCGCCGTCACCGCCGTCTGGGCCACCAAATTCGACATATTTTTCACGGCGGAAACTAACACAACCGTTCCCGCCATCGCCGGCTTTTACGACAATACTTGCTTCATCAACAAATTTCATTTTTCCAGTCTACCAGATGCCAGGGGCATCTCTAATAATTGCGCATAAAAAAAGCCCCGACAAGCGGGGCTCTTCAAATACTGTATTGCTACTAAGCCGCTTGAATGCTCACATATTTGCGGTTTTTGGGACCTTTAACCTCAAATACCACAACACCATCAGCTTTAGCAAAAAGGGTATGGTCTTTACCACAACCTACGTTAGTTCCAGGGTGAAATTTAGTACCACGCTGGCGAACAAGAATATTACCTGCCAGAACTTCCTGACCGCCAAAACGCTTAACACCAAGGCGTTTTGAGACTGAATCGCGTCCGTTACGTGTACTACCTGCGGCTTTCTTATGTGCCATGGTTATAAACCTCTATTAAATATCTGATATTAGGCCATCTTTATTTGAGAGATGACAGAAAGACGCGCGATTTTACAATCAGAATAGGTTCGAGTCAAACAATAATGAACCTAAATCAGGTTAAAGGCTTCCCTTTTAATTACTTTGTGATTTCACATTATCTTTAGTGTCTTGATTATTAACCTTGACAGCCAAGCTCCATCTACCTAGCATTCGCTGTTCAATAACTTTGATGCAAGCAGCTACGCAAATATACCCGTGGATTTTAAACAAATACAACAACTCATAGAGACAGACATGCACGCGGTGAATGCTTTAATTCAAAGGCGCTTACGCTCTGATGTTGTACTGGTCAATCAACTGAGTCAATACATTATCAACAGTGGCGGCAAAAGACTACGCCCAATGCTGGCATTATTGATGGCGAAAGCCTGTGGTTACACCGGTGATAAACATGTTGATATTGCTGCAATTGTCGAATTTATCCACACTGCAACCTTACTACATGATGACGTTGTAGATGAATCGGATATGCGCCGTGGTAAAGATACCGCCAATAACGTATGGGGAAATCAGGCTGCGGTTCTGGTCGGTGATTTTCTCTATTCACGCTCGTTTGAGATGATGGTCGATGTCGATGAAATGCGTGTCATGCAAATTATGGCACAAACAACCAACATCATCGCAGAAGGTGAAGTCTTGCAATTATTAAATGTTAATGATGCTGACACCACGCCAGAACGCTACATGGAAGTCATTTATTCCAAAACAGCAAAATTATTTGAGGCGGCCTGCCAGCTTGGTGCCGTATTGTCTGGTTTACCTAAAGATCAGGAACAGCAGATTGCGCAATACGGTATTTACCTGGGTACGGCATTTCAATTGATTGATGATGTACTGGACTACAGCACCGATGCCGAAGCACTCGGCAAAAATGTCGGTGACGATCTTGCCGAAGGAAAACCCACATTACCCCTGATCACTGCGCTAAGCCGCAGTGATGAAGCAGGACATACCGACGATGCTGCACTGATCCGGCTGGCAATCAAAGAAGGTGGCCTTGAACATATTAGGGCGGTTATGGAAATCATTGACAAAACCGACGCGCTTAACGCCACCAAAGAAATCGCTGTAAAAGAAATCAAAAAAGCCATCGCCTGCCTGGACTGTTTAAACGATAGTGACTACAAATCAGCACTGATTGATCTGGCTATCTTCTCATCAAACAGAACTTCCTGATTTTCAATTTAAAAATTCAATGGTAAGATGCGAGTAATCACTGTTGCATGGTTCATCCATTCAATGGCATCTTCATTAATTCATCCTTAGGATTTTAACTTTATGAAAATGAGCTCAAACATTATTGGCGCACTTCTTATGACTGCAGTTGGCACAGGAGCCTTCGTAATGATGGCTAAACGACCTGTACCGGCATCAGGAGACAGCGCACTCAACTTTGGTCTTCCTGGCGATGTCACGGAACATGATACTGCTGTCAATACACGCAATAAAAATGAAGATAAAGCTCCAGAAGAAAC
>CAZPEE010000015.1:0-14456 GCA_964585525.1 uncultured Cocleimonas sp. | reverse complement strand
AGGCGAATCAACCCATACAAGCAATACTGAATCTGCCGGGGGAAAAACGCCAGTAACAGAAACCAACTCAAATGAAACCACCCCTACTGCTACAGAGCCTGCTCCTGTCGTTACAGAGTCTAACCCTGCTGTTACTGACACATCGCCTCAAAACAAGCCTGTGACAACACCTGCCACACCCCCAACAATTCAAGCTCCTGCGACAGAACATATTAAAAGCACGCCAGAAAATACGCCACTGGAAAATGCTCCTAGTCCTACACAGCAAGATAACCAGACAACAGAGCAACAAACAAAAACAATAAATACGAATAAAGAAACGACTGCAGACAGCCCGGAAGATACTTCGCAAGTACCGCAAGAACAACACGCCGAACCCTCCCAGGCGGCAGATAGCACAATGACTGAGTCAAGCAAATCAACAACCACTACATCACCAGAAATCCCCCCAACGCAAACACCTCCTGCTGTTTCTACACCGCCACAACAACAGCAAACACCACCTGGGAACACTCCATCAAACCATCCTGTGACAGGCGCAACGACACCGTCTAACACTCAAAGTACGCAAGAAGAATACAGACAGAAAATGATAAAGGCGTTGCAGCAACAATTAAAAGCACTGCAAGATAATCCAGATATGCCAATTATGGCACCCAACATTAACAATCAACCAGTAATGCCCGGCAAAGCCACACCACAAACGAATCCGCAGATTAAAATTCCTGCAGAGGCAACGCAACCACCCAGCTCATTGCAAACACCAAGAACAATTAGTATCCCAATGGGTACAACAAGCACTCCGGGAAATTAGGGTTAAACGCGCCCAGCACCTACCAGGCGGCGCTTCCAGTAGCGATTCAAGGTCGCCACAGAGACCCGCTTGCCAGATCGCGGCGCGTGAATAAATTTTCCACCACCTAAATAAATGCCAACATGATTAACGCGTGAGCGGCTGCGGCGCGTATGAAAAAAGATTAAATCACCCGTTTGCATGCGTGAGAGTGATACACGCTTCGTTGAACGGTACTGGGCAGCGGCAGTGCGTGGTAGAAAAACACGTGCTACTTTGTACACATATTGCATTAATCCACTGCAATCAAAGCCACGCAAGGGTGATGTGCCACCCCAACGATAACGTTTTCGTAATTGTTGTTTGGCAGCTTGAACAGCTCTGTAGCGTGCGGGCGTACGGTGGTTTGAAAGCTGGACAACGCGTTTTTTCGTTACCTTTTTTTTATGGCCTTTATACTGTTTCCCATACGCTTTATAAAAAGCACGGCGTTTTCCCTGGTATTTTCCATATATTTTTGTGTAGGCTTTATCTAACTCTGCATCGCTAAGCTGCACATCTGTTGATTTAGCTTGCGCAGAATTAAATAGGGGGAAAAGTAAAAAACACGCTACAGCAAAGCGTAGCAGGATAGATAGCTTAATATTCATTGTTATTATTTTTATTATTGAATGGTTTGAGGTTTTTTTAATAGTGAAATGTAATGTATCAATGGCTGATTTGCAAAACTTCTCAGACCACTGGTTATATTATGCATAAAATAAACCTTTAAACACTCATTCCTCATGATACTATCATCTCATAATCATGTGTAAGCTCTGCAGTTTTACCAAGCATAATGGAAGCAGAACAGTATTTTTCTGCGGATAATTCAATGGCGCGTTTTACCCTTGCCTCTGTTAGTGACTCGCCAGACACAACAAAATGCAAATGGATGCGGGTAAACACTTTCGGCTCTGTTGTCGCACGCTCTGCGCTAATGTGTACCTCACAGCTTGCCAAATTAGGCTTATCACCTTTTGATCCTTTGTTTAAGATGGAGACTACATCAAAAGAAGCGCAACCACCTAAGCCCAGTAGCAACATTTCCATCGGGCGAACGCCCAAATCCCTGCCTCCAAACTCCGGCGGGCCATCCATCACGACAGAATGGCCACTCCCGGATTCACCCACAAAGCTCATATTATCAAGCCATTTTACCCGTGCCTTCATATATTAACGTCCAGTTTTTTCTCAATTGCATCCATGAGTATCCCGGCAATATTGGCAGAGTAGATGGTATCAAGCTCACGGATACAGGTCGGGCTTGTCACATTGATTTCAGTTAAATAGTCACCGATAACATCCAGCCCGACAAACATCAAACCCATTTCTTTTAAAACCGGCCCAACTTTGCTACAAATTTCAAGTTCCCTTTGGGTTAGTGCCACACCCTTGTAAGTTGCCCCTGCTGCGAGGTTACCACGTCCTTCTCCTTTTGCGGGAATGCGCGCAAGCCCATAGGGAAAAGGTTCACCATTAATGACCAGAATACGCTTATCACCCAGGGTATACTCCGGCAAAAAACGTTGTGCCATGACCGTTTTTGTTCCATTTTCGGTAATCGCTTCAAGAATAACATTGCGATTGGTATCACCATCCCGAACCTGAAAAATCATTGAGCCACCCATACCATCCAGCGGCTTGACAACAATATGTTGGTGTTCTTCCTGGAAAGCTTTAATGCGCATCATATCGCGTGTCACTAACGTTTCAGGGGAGCAATCAGGGAAGTAGGCAGTGAACAGTTTTTCATTCGCAGAACGAATACTTGCGGGTTTGTTTACAACAAGGCAACCTTGTGTTTCAGCCAGCTCCAGCATATAGGTGGAATAGATATATTCCATATCAAAGGGTGGATCTTTGCGCATCAAAACAGCAGAAAGTTCATGTAACGGTTTAACCACGGCATCTTCCAGTTCAAACCATTTTTTTGGATCATCTTTTACACGGATTACCTGCATCGAAGCAAATACCTGGCCATTTTTTACAAATAAGCCGGATTGCATCATATAGAAAAGGGTATAGCCGCGTTTTTGTGCCTCCAGCATCATCGCAAAGGTACTATCTTTTTTGACCGTAATGGACTCAATCGGATCCATCACGATACCGAGACTCATCATCAAATCATTTGCAGTGCGGGCTGTAGATGGCATTAAATAGTTATCAGCATGGCAGGAATTACAAGAAAGGCACATTGTATGCTGATTTGAGCCAAAAAAAAAGCGGACATAAAGTCCGCTCAAAGTTGCGAGGGAGCCTGTAAAATGAATGACCCGCTAGAAATCATTCATTAATAATCGGTTGGTATGACAAAATCCCCTTAAATCAAGCCCAACTGACTCACTCGCATACTTCGTAGATCTAAATTAAACAAAGGTTCAAAAAAATATGTTACATTATTCAATATTTTTTAAATTAATTTATTAAATACCACCGACAAAGCTTTTTTAATCCGAAACACCCTATTTTACAACTAGATAGAAATTATTTTGAACATTATCCCTTTATCATTCGACTCAAGTAATGGAAATATCCGTGAGCAATAACAGGCCGGGCAAATTATCAGCTGCCGCGCTGGAAGATACTATTTTGCTAGAAAAAATAGCAAATAGCGATCAACAGGCTTTTGAGCAACTGTATTTAAGGTATCAACCTCGCCTTATCAAATTTTGTTCCCGTATGCTTAAAAATGATATTTCAATCGCAGCCGATATGGCTGACGAGGCATTAATAGAAGTATGGCGTTCTGCTGGAAGTTTTTCCGGCAGATCAACACCATCAACGTGGATACATTCCATAGCCAGGTTTCGCCTGATTGGCTATTTGCGTAAAAACAAGGAAGTATTATTAGATAACGATTCTGGCAGTATTGATTTAGAAGACATCGCACTGCCACCAGATGAAGACATGATGCTTGATGATCGTAATAACCAGATCATTGATGCTTTAGGTAAATTAAGTAACAAGCATAAGGAAATTATTGAATTAGTATATTTTCGCGAATTATCTATAAAAGATATTTCAACAATGTTAAATATTTCGGACAACACGGTGAAAACACGCATGTTTTATGCACGTAAACATCTGAAATCAATTTTAAAAACAGCTGGCATTACACATGCCCCAAGATAACGTATGACAAATAAAACCAACAATAAAGTAGACGATATTCCCATGGAAGCATTACAGCTAATTCCCTGGTATGCAACCGGCTGCCTGTCCGCAGACGAGCATGACTTTTTCCAGGAACAATTAAAAAAATATCCGGCTCTTCGTAAATGCCTTGAGGAAGAACAAGAAATTATCGGATTTGTGAGGCAGGATAAAACCCTTCTGGAGTTGAGCAGCCTGGAGCCAACTGAAACCCGATTAAAAAAAGTTCTTGGCCAATTGGAAGAGGCTACTCCGGCGAAAACATCCTTTCAGACCAATAATACAATCCCAGCTCAACCAGGCAATGCATTAACAAACTGGATTAAAAACCTTGTTACCGGCGACGCAAATGCACGTCTGCGTTTTGCAAGTTTTGCATCTATCGCCATTATTACGTTGCTGCTCGTTACTTTCATAGCTCCTGTATTGAAAGACAAATCACACACATCATTTCATCCTGCAACGGTACAGACGAAAGAAAATAACCAACGATCATCTGAAACCATTTTGTTGCTTGGACTTAATGGCAGCAACCGGAATAGTTGGCTCTTGAATTTTTTAAAGCAAAACCATGCAAAATTGTCTAAAATACCTGGTAAAGACGGCTTATATCGCATTAGATTTAGTAAAAAATTGAGCGAAAAACAAACAGCCGCTTTAATCAATCAACTTAACAAACAAAAGCAATTAATCTGGTTTGCAGGTGAAGCATATTAAATTTTACGGTTCTGTTTTCACGACTAAAATCACGCTACTCATAAGTACATTCATTTTTGTAAGTAACACAGTTGCGCTGGAACCGCGCTTTATTGATAATTGTGAAGCATTTAATCTATCATCAAAATGCATTCCGCCCAAAAAAACCATAACCCCAAAACCTGTACCGCCAAGATCCAACTTTATCAAGGATGAAGTCCTCTTACTGTACTCTAGCAAAGATCAAAAAAGCGTTATTGACGTTACCAAAAAATATCACCTAAACCCAAAAAGCAAGGTCACTCTATCATCAGTCAAGCTGGGCATGATACGTGCTGATACCAATGGTAAGAACCCCCTGGAGTTAGTAAAAAACATTTCCAGACAAGAAAAAAAGGTCACAGCAAGCACCAATAATACCTTCAGCCCTGCTGCCCTTGATGTTTCAAAGCAGTCTCCTACTGATGCCTATGCCATGATTGAAACGGGTGTTTCAACAGCACACAAAACAACCAAGGGTAATGGTATCCTGATATGCATGGTAGATACTCCCGTTGATATATTTCACCCATCATTGGCCACTGCCTTGATTGAAACACTGGATTTGATTGATTTCAATCCAAAAAACCTTGATACACAAATTCATGGCACCTCAGTTGCCGGTCTGTTGGTTAGCCAGAACGAGCATATTGGTATCGCACCAAAAGCTAAATTATTCGCAATTAGTGCATTTAGCACCACCAAAAAAAGACCCCATGTACTACAAGGCACTTCTGCCGATGTTGCCAAAGCACTTGACCGCTGTATCACTCAAAAAGCTGATGTGATTAACTTAAGCTTCACTGGTGGAAAAGATGATCTTGTTGAGCGTATGGTCAATAAGGCAATCGCACAGGGAATAACTGTTGTAGCAGCAGGTGGAAATGGCGGTCACTGGGGCAGCACGGTGTATCCAGCTTTAATTCCTGGCGTTATCACTGCTACGGCTGTCGACCAGTACAAACATTTATATCCCTTGGCGAACAAAGGAAGGTTCATTGATTTTTCTGCCCCTGGTGTAAACGTATTAACTATTGCCCCAGGTGGAAAATACAACATAGCCAGCGGAACCTCGCTTTCTACCGCACATGTTTCCGGTATTGTTGCCTTGCTGTTATCAAAACAAAAACGCTTACAGCAAGCAGGAAAGGTAGAAAATATCCTTACAAAAACTGCAATTGACCTTGGTAAGCCAGGGCGTGACCAGGAGTTTGGCGAAGGGTTAATTAGCGCAAACCGTGCTTTATCTTTCTTAACCGTAGTAAAAAAGCCAAAATAAAAATAAACAGCCTCATTAGCTAACCTATGTTAGTAATTTATAAAAATCTAATGTTCTGTTGACTTACAGCAAAGACACCGCTCATTTTTTCTATTAATTTGTATCCTGTATTCTTATCAGGAGGAAATAATCATGAAAGAGATGTTAATGAGTCAAATGGGTTTCTGGGTTTCATTCACCATTCTGTTTATGTTGATCGCTATGTCTTGGTTTATCTATAAAATGGTCAAACTATCAAAGCAGAAAGGCGTACCACTAAAAGAGGAAAACGAATCATAGCCTGGCTCTTTCTAAGCTAGCCAATCCCGGGGCTTCAGGTAATATTCGTACAGTCGCGCCTCGTCGGAACCCTCTTCTGGCACCCAGTTGTATCGCCACTTAACCAGTGGGGGTAATGACATCAAGATGGACTCGGTGCGGCCACCGGACTGTAATCCGAACAATGTACCCCGGTCATAGACCAGGTTGTATTCAACATAACGACCCCGCCGATAGAGCTGGAAGTCTTTTTGCGCATCGCTAAAAGCCAAACCCTTGCGTTTTGCCATTATTGGTCGATAGGCTTGAATATAATGATCACCCACACTTTGCATGAAAGCAAAACACTGGTCAAAATCCCAGCCATGAAATGCCTGGTTCAGATCATCAAAAAAGAGACCACCTACGCCTCGTTGCTCATCCCGGTGTTTAATGTAAAAATAATCATCACACCATTTTTTGAATGCTCGATAAACATCCTCGCCAAAGGGATCACAGGCTTTTTTTGCTGTTTGATGCCAGAATTTACAATCTTCCTCAAAACCATAATAGGGCGTTAAATCAAACCCACCACCAAACCACCAGACGGGCTCCTCACCCTCCTTTTCCGCAATAAAGAAACGCACATTTGCATGTGAAGTTGGCACCATAGGATTATGCGGGTGTATCACCAGAGACACACCCAATGCCTGAAAACTTCTTCCCGCTAGTTCAGGTCGGTGTGCCGTTGCAGAGGCAGGCATACTCTTGCCATAGACATGGGAAAAATTAACACCTCCCTGCTCAATAACATCACCATCAACCAGCAAACTGGTGCGTCCTCCCCCCGTCATTCCAGGTTTGTCAGGATTTGTTTCGCGCTCCCATTGATCTATCACAAATTCAGATCCACCGTCTTCTTTTGCTAATTGTTCACAAATTGAATCCTGGAGTTCCAGTAAATATTTTTTAACCGCTTTAACATCAGGGGTAGACATGATTTAATCCATTGACAGTGAACAGGGCTTATATTCTAGCTTATTATTTACTTTCTATTCATTTAAAAATAATGACATTATGGGCATGAAAGGAATTTTTACCACCGGCACCGATACCAATATCGGTAAAACATGGATTGCGACACAATTGATCCAGGAACTTGGAAAACAAGGGTTTAATGTAACCCCGAGAAAACCTGTAGAATCTGGCTGGCGTTCAGACCTTCAAGAAAACGATGCCTGGAAACTGGCTAATGCTGCCAACAAAACTGACCAGCTTGATTCTATTTGCCCTAACCGGTTCCCCCACGCCATGTCTCCGCACCGGGCAGCAAACATGGAAAACCAACAACTCACTATCCAGACACTTGCAGAGCAATGTACTTATCCACAGAAAAATAATGACTTTGTTTTTATCGAAGGTGCAGGCGGTTTTTACTCACCACTAGCCCAGGACGGGCTAAATTCCGATCTTGCACAGGTACTTGGTTTGCCTGTGCTTCTTGTTGCCGAAAACCGGCTTGGCTGCATCAACCAGGTTTTACTCAGTACGCAAGCAATAAAAGCTGCGTCCTTGCAGACGGCACTGGTCGTGTTGAACAACAACACAGCCAAAACTGAAGAAGAAGAGCTTATCTGCCAGTCAAATAGGGAAGATCTAAGCTTACTACTTGATTGTCCGGTAATGTCGCTTGGCTTTAATGAAACCAGTAAGGCTGTTTTAACTCAAATTGCGGGACTAATATCAACTAATCTTCAGTCAGTTTAGGTATACAGTAGACATTATTGGGGCCACATTTACCATGTTCTCTACGCCATTCTATCGCTTGTTTTTCTTTTAATATGGCTCTTTTTCGTGCTATTTTAGCTTGTTTTATTGCCTCCAGTTCTTGCAGTTCTGCTCTTTTACGAGCCAGCTTGGCCTTTTTAAATGATTCCAGCTCATCGTACTTTTTCCTGTTTAACCGTTTATCATAGTTTGCGGCCCGACCCATTGGCCTTGCCGATGTCACCCTGGATAAAATCTTAACTATGCCTTGCAGCTGGGCTATTTGTGCAATCTCAAGTGCTGTTTTATTATCAGAGGTTCGTTCATTTGGGTTGACCCCCATTTCTAAATACATTTGCACCAGCTGCCAGTTACCGTACCGTGCAGCAACATGTAATGAGTTCCAGCCTTTAGATTTTGTCGTTGTCGCAGGATTTAAGCCATGTTTTATTAAAACTTTTGCAACATCAGTAAATCCTTTGGCACTAGCATAATGCAATAAACTCAAGTCCCGTGGCATTTTATGGTTAATATCTGCGCCATGCTCCAGCAATTCACGTGCTATGGATGCCCATGCTTTAGTAACAGCGACACTTAGCGGGGTTTCCCCTTCATAATTCTGGTAGTTAACCTTAACACCTGATTTAATCAAATTCATTGCGCGGGCTGTTCTGCCTTCTTTGAGTGCATTCAATAATTCCCTTTCGAGCTCAGGCCTTTCACTTGCGGGAATTGGCTTTGATGGTTTATTAACTAACCTAGCCTGGGACGGCCTCTTAACCGGCTTCGCTACCCTATTCTTTCTACCATTATTTTTTTGCGAAGAACGACGCGGGTTTTCAGGCTTGGCTTTAGGAAGAGGCTTCCCGGTACTTAACAACGAAAGCATCTCCATGGAAAGTGGCTTTCCATCTGCATCCAGTAAAGCAGTTTGTTTTCTTGCATATGCCGGTGCAGACAGCACGGAAATACAGCAAACAAAAGAAATAATATTTAACTTCAACTTAAAATTTGTATGCATATTGATAACATCCCTGAACAAAATAATTTCCACTGATTCTTGTCAAAATCAGACGTTATTCTATCAGAAAAGTTTAATGTATTGATCAAAAATACAACAAGTGGTGTTTCTAACAAGCCCGGACTTCTCTCTAGACGTCAAGATGGTTGTGCCGAGCTTTCTGAACACTCCTAAGTGCTCAGACAAAGTGGTCAGACAAAAAATTTGGCTAAGCTCGAAATTGATTAAATCATTCACATGACGGATTGATAATCACGAAATACACCAATCATAACACCCTGTATTTCCACCTGTTCGGCAGGATAATACATTGAATCCATCTGGCTATTTGCCGGCCTTAATTCCACAACACCCGTTTCTTTTGGATGATAGTATTTAAGCGTTGCTTCATATCTGTCAACCAATGCAACGATGATATTGCCTTCCCTGGCATAAGCCTGCTTTTGTATGACTACAAAATCATCATCCCATATCCCGGCTTCTATCATTGAGTCCCCACTTATACGAAGCACGTAGCGGTTTGGCCCACAGAAAAGTTGTGCCAAATTGATATTTTGCTGGTCAGGTATCGCTTCAATAGGCGCGCCCGCAGCAATTCTTCCCATAAAAGGAAGGCTTCCTTCATCTTCAAAAGGCTCCAATAACTGATAGGCTGCTTTGCCTTCTGCTTCCTGTAGGTAATTATTATTGATTAATGTGCGAATATGCTTATGCACTGTGCTACGACCAATACCAATTTCATGACCGATTTCTTCCAGTGTTGGCAAATAGCCCATCTGTTGCGTGAGTTGTTGTATTGTTTGCAACACCAGTGATTGTTTTGACGTTAGCATGAGTCACCTTTAACTTTGTTCACTCCAGGTTCCAATTGTACCTTTAAGAGAACAAAAAAGAAACATTAAAATGCTTTTGAAATGCACCCTGGGGAAAATATGATTTTTTTTTATATTTTTTCTCATCCCTTATTTATCTTTTTATTATTTATTGCTTCTCTGCATATAGTTGAAATATATAACAATTTACTAATAGGTTAATAACTATTATTTATTACATGGGTTTAAAGAAAATATTTGACACCTTTTAAACGTCTTTTAACCGACCAGTGACACTTAACAAACAACATGAATTGTATTAGTATACGTACACGGGTGTCCTCTAGAATGCTTGTGATTTGGACGGGTATATCCCTTGAGCCTAATTACACACTCAGGGAATTTGAAGAAGTTTTGTGAGCATGACTGCTACGGCGGTAAGCCTAATGAACTTATTAAAATTCCCACTTTGAACCTTCTGGTTCAAGGTCAATGTTTAAACACGGCATTCTGGTAGACACTCATTTTTTTGCTTTCTTAGGCACCTAAGCGCCAGAAAGTACGTCCGTCTCCCAGCGAAGCTGGAAGGACGTGGTTGAAGCAAGGGTTGCCTTGATTACGTAAGTACCAAGCAACACATCTCATATACACTAAGTCCTAGTATTCACAGGCTTTTGGAATTTTTTGTACGCTCAATCTTGGATCAACCTCTTTGGCCCATTTTAAAACCGGCGTGTTAGTTCCAAACGGCTCATCGTAATCGACCCAGTAAACTTCTTTGCGTTTTTTCTGTTCGGTATATTTGGCATCGTAACCTAAAAACCTCACATATTCAGAATGTCGCCTTGCTTTATCCAGGTCTTCAAAGGCACCTAATGCGATGGCATTTTTATAGGGGCCGCTTTCCACAATCGAATATTCCTTGATTTTAAATTTATCCATCTGCGCAATAACTTTTTCCGCTTCTTTCCTTGATGGCAAAGGTTTCAGGTAAACCATATAATTGAGGGTAATCAGCGTTTTTTGTTTATGGATACTGACCGCCAAACCAAAGCTACTAATTTTTTCCGCAACTATTTTCGCTGATTTTTTATTATTGAATGGCCCTAAAGTATAGCAACTCTGTCCTCCCGCCGTATTCTTGCTTAGATGCACTTCATCCTTATTTACAGGCAATAAAGTCAGGCTCGGGACACCATCAAGTGTCGCTGCGGGTTCTTGGTAAGCACTATCACCAATACTACTCGCCCATATGAAAAAAACGAAATTAAGCGCCAGTAATCCGAATATAAGTCTTTGTTTCATCGGGCTATTGTAAACGAGTTTGAGCTGGATTTTCCCATAAATCCAAATGCTTTTCTGAAATTATTTTTAAACCCTGCATAAGCAAATCGGGCACATGTCTATAACCGGATGGTAATTGGGGAAGCAAAGCTTCTGCACCACCTCCACAGATTATTTTGGTACATTTTTGCTGTTTGTTTTCTGCAAAAACCCGCTTTTCAATACACGAACAAATGTGCTCGATTGCACCGACTATCCCATAGTAGCTTCCTGACAAGATTGCCTGGTGCGTATCCTTTGCCAATAGTTCTGTTGTTGTTTTTTCTGCATTCAATTCAAGTTGTGCAGTCCCTTTTAATAAACTTGTGGTACATAAATTCTGGCCAGGCAATATCAGCCCTCCCAGATGTTGGCCATTGGCCGCTATGGCATCAATCGTTACAGCGGTTCCGCAATCTATAACAATCGTATTATCATCGTTTCCTGCATTTTGGGCATCGGCTGCAAACATCGCTACAAACCGGTCGGCTCCAAGTTGCCCTGGCGCGTGGTAAGCATTTTTTAGCTTGCCTAGTTGCGCTAAAGATTCAATGGAATAAAATGCAAAGCCAAGTGTTTCTGACAACTCACGTGCCTGATCAATAAACGTTTGACCCAACACCGAGACCAGTACAATGATGCCGTGTTCCTTTTGTGCTGTGTTGATTAAATCATTGTAGCAATTGATAGGTAAGGAGTCGCTATAAGCAATGGCAGTCTGTAAAGACAATTGACCATGCTCAAGGCTTGACCACTTTAAACGTGAGTTTCCAGCATCTATCAGCAAGGTTTTTTTTCTATTCATCTTCATCATTGCATGTACAACATCACAAACGCAGTAACTTTACATCAGCAGAGCTATAATATTCTGTCACACCCTTGCCTTGGTAAATCGCTATTCTACCGTATTTATCAATACCTTGTACTTCACCGATAATTTTTTCCCCCTGGTGTAGAAAATAGACTTTCCGCCCTGACAACACATCCCATTTTTGCCATGCTTTAATGAATCTGTCAGCGTCAAAATCTGCAAAACCCACCAATTTCCTGTGTAAATTATTGATTAATTTTGCAACGATCAGATTGCGGGAAATAACCCCATAATGACCTAAAGCGTCCTTCAAGCTTACCCAGGACTGGCTAATTTCTTCTGTTATTTTCATTGTTGAATCTAGCCCGATATTTAAACCTACACCAATCACAACCCGTCCTGACTGATCCTGGGATTCGAGTAAAATGCCGCCCAGCTTGCGTTCATCCCAGAAAATATCGTTGGGCCATTTTATACCGTGGTTTGACAAACCAACCTGATCCAGCGTTTCTGCAACAGCAACACCCACGACTAGCCCCAGCAAGGACCAGTATTCTGTCATTTCCTCAAAACACCAGCACATTGAAAAGTAGATATTGCCCGCATCCGGCGACACCCATGAGTTACCACGACGACCTTTGCCCGCTGTCTGCTGCTCGCTTAAACAAATATCACCGCAGGCACCCTGTTCTAATAACCAGGTATTTGTTGATGCCAGTTCATCAAACAGATGAATATCACCTGTTTCAACATCCAGGTATTGCCTGATTTTGTGGCGGCTTAGTGGCTCATACAACATGCTTGGCCAAAACGGGCAACCGTCCCTTTTTAACAAATGTGACTGAAATAATGGCAGACAGCAACGCAATCATGGCTGATGCCAAAAATGTCCAGGTTGACCCTAGCAGTTCCCAGGAATAACCACTCATCAAATTACCTATCGCGCCACCCAGGCCAAAACTCAACCCGGCATACAGTGCCTGTCCCCGTGCCTGAAATTTGCCGGGGAACAGGCGATGTATCAAATCAATGGCAGAAGCATGAAACAAACCAAAACTGGCGGCATGAAAACATTGTGCAACAATGAGTAATGCCAAACTATCCACCCAGAGCGCCAACACAACCCAGCGTACAGCAGTCACAAACAAAGCTAGATTAAACAAATAACAAGCGCCAAAACGGTTTAACAAACGATGCATGATGATAAATAACAGCACTTCGGCTATCACCCCCAAACCCCACATCCAGCCTGTCATCATACGGGAGTAATCATGTTCCTCAAGGTAAATACTAAAAAACGTATAATAAGCACCATGACTTATCGACTGCAAGGAACAGGCAAAAAGGAAGGCAAAAACCAGCGGCGATTTAATCAGCTGCGAAATACGTTGTGCTGAATGAACAACAACGACTGTGCCTTTATCCGTAATCAACAAGGTCGTTAAACCGGTCAGCATGAGTAGTAACAATAACAAGGCAGGCAAGCTTGAGATGCCTGTCGTATTATCTCCAGGATTAATGAACAGCGGGATCAGCACCACCAGCACGATAAAACCAACCGAACCCCATAACCTGATATGGCTATAGCGATTAACATCGCCCTGAAGGTGGTTTAAGGCAAGCGATTCAAACAGAGGCAGGCTGGCATTCCAGAAAAAACCAAATACCGCCATAATCAAAGCCAGCCACCAAAAGCTTTGCTCAATAAATACGCCTGCAAAAACAAGTACGGTAAACACAGAAGACAACTGGATAATAATCAGCCGTTTTTGAGTGTGGTCTGCCAGCCAGCCCAGAAAATAGGGCGCGATCACTTTGCTTGCCATCACTATCGCCATCAGTTCACCGATTTCAACGGCGCTAAAACCCAGTGATTTTAAATAGACCGACCAGTAAGGGACGAATGTGCCCAAAGCGGCAAAAAAGAAAAAATAAAACAGTGATAGACGAAAATTAACCGTTTTTGATAACAGCATGATAAATTATTAATTAATCATTCGCGGTAGAGGGTGCGGCGTTGCTTTTAAAGGTCTCAGCCCACCATAATCTTGCACGTAATCCCCAGCCGCTGGTCACACCGACTTCCGTAAAGCGGATATTACCATTGCCATCAATCACCAGCGTCGTAGGAACGCCTTTAACGCCAAACAAATCCGCCAACTGGCTATCAGGGTCAGCAACCGTCGGCCAATCACTGATATTACGCTCCTTCATATGCTTTTCGATATCAGCCTTGCTACCGGATTGATAAGCAACCGTTAATACCTGCCAATCATCCTTGATGCTACTTATGCTGCTTTCCTCAAATTTGCAAAATGGACACCAACTCGCCCAGAAATGAAGCAGCAATGGTTTGCCTTTAAAATCATCCAGCGACACGACCTTGCCATTGAGCGTTACACTTTGAAAATCAGGCGCAACACCCGTCACCATATCCCTTTGTTGCCATGCGCGAATAACAAAAACCAGCGCAACGATAACAA
>CAZPEE010000014.1:13197-18929 GCA_964585525.1 uncultured Cocleimonas sp. | reverse complement strand
CCAATAAAAAAGGTCGCAAAGCGACCTTTTTTATTGGGTTTAACCTAGAATTAATCAGCAACGGCTGTTTTTATCTTCTGGATCGCATTATTCTCTATTTGACGAATACGTTCAGCAGATACACTGTACCTTTCTGCCAACTCCTGGAGGGTTGCCTTTTTTTCTACCAACCAGCGACTCGCCAAAATATCCTTGCTTCTATCATCAAGTGTTAACAAGGCTTTATTAAACAAGGCTTGGGTATGATTTTCCCAATCTTCTGTTTCAATAGCTTCTTCAGGATTAATCACCTCACCTTGTAAATACTGACTCGGTGAATAAGCATGCTCATCATCAGCATCAGCACCCAGGTCAAAACCAATATCCTGACCACTCATACGTTTTTCCATCTCCAGGACATCTTTGCTGGTGACGCCCAAATCATTTGCAATATCTTCCACTTCTGCCGGATTCATCCAGGCAAGACGCTTCTTTTTACTGCGCAGATTAAAGAATAACTTACGTTGAGCCTTGGTTGTCGCAACCTTAACAATTTTCCAGTTTTTAAGAATAAACTCGTGAATTTCAGCACGAATCCAGTGAACCGCAAAGGATACCAGACGCACATTCACTGAAGGATCGAAACGTTTGACTGCTTTCATCAAACCAACATTACCTTCTTGAACCAGGTCTGCCATGGGCAAACCATAGCCACCATATCCCCGCGCTACTTTTATGACGAAACGGAGATTATGCATAATCAATTTACTCGCAGCCTCAAGATTATTATCCTCTCTAAGCTCTACCGCCAAAGCCTGCTCTTCAGATTTTTTAAGCACAGGTATTTCACGTACAGACTGGATGTAACTTTCCAGGCTCCCGGAAAGTACTGGCATAGTCACCGGTACGGAATTTGCTAACGTCGTTAGTGAATTGGTTGTCATATATTTAATGCTCCCCTGAAGATGATCGGTTCGAATACTTCAAATTCAAAATAGTATTAATTACTATTGGAAGAGAATTTTAGCACTCAAACCATGAGAGTGCTAATTTTTTATAAAGTTCCCGACTAAATGCTTTTTTTGTTATTTTTCATGGGGTTTAAAAGATTAAAATTTATAGTTGAATGATTTTCTAATAACACTTAAAGCCGTGAAAAGGCTTCTCTGGCTCTATTGATGGTTTGTTCAATATCTTTTTCCGAGTGCGCACTGGATAAAAATCCGGCCTCATATGCTGACGGTGCGAGATTTACACCTGCATCCAGCATCAGGTGAAAAAAGCGGTTAAAACGCTCAACATCACAAGCAGCTACCTGTTCAAAATTAACAATAGTTTGTTCGTCACTAAAAAACAAACCAAACATACCACCAACTTTATTGCTACTTAAGGCAATACCATGGTCTTTCGCAGCTTTGAGCATGCCGTTTACAAAGGTATTGGTTTTATCCGTTAATGTTTCATAAAAACCATCACGGGAAATAATCTCAAGCATTTTTAAACCGGCTGTCATGGCTAGTGGGTTTCCTGACAAAGTACCCGCCTGGTAAACCGGCCCCAGGGGAGAAAGTTTCTGCATGATCTCTTTGCGCCCACCAAAGGCTGCGGCAGGCATACCACCGCCAATAATTTTACCCAGAGTGGTTAAATCAGGTTTAATGCTGTAAACCGCTTGGGCACCCCCTAATGCGACCCGGAAACCCGTCATCACCTCATCAAAAATCAGTAATGCGCCATGCTCATCACAAACCTCCCTCAAGGTTTCCAGAAAACCCTCAACCGGCGGGACGCAATTCATATTTCCGGAAACAGGCTCAACAATTATGCAGGCAATATCGTTACCCATTTTGGCAAACAAATCACGTACTTGTTGTGCATCATTATAATCCAGTGTGAGTGTATGTTTTGCCAGGTCCGCTGGTACACCGGGTGAATTAGGCTCACCAAACGTCAAAGCGCCAGAGCCCGCCTTTACCAACAGAGAGTCGCCATGACCATGGTAACCACCTTCAAATTTAACAATATTGTCGCGCCCAGTAAATCCCCTGGCCAAGCGAATAGCCGACATGGTTGCTTCCGTTCCCGAACTGACCATGCGTACCATTTCAATGGAAGGCATTAACTCGCAAATACGTGTCGACATGTCGATTTCAATTTCAGTAGGCGCGCCATAGCTCAAACCATTTTCCGCTGCAAGTTTAACGGCTTCTATCACTTCCGGGTTCGCATGCCCCGCTATCATCGGCCCCCATGAGCCAACATAATCAATATACTGGTTACCATCAACATCATAAAGATACGCGCCTTCTGCACGCTCTATGAATAAAGGCGTCCCTCCCACACTCTTAAATGCACGAACAGGGGAATTTACACCACCTGGAATGGCTTTTTGTGCTTTCTCAAATAAGATTTGGGATTTGGTCATTGGTTTTTCTCCACAAGAGCTTCTTTAGGAATTAAAAATAAAAAAGGAACAAACTGAAAATCAGATAGCAGAATCTGGCTTAGCGATTATCATCACCAGAGGCTTGTGTGTAACGATCATTCAAGGTTTGAACAAATTGATCGACATCACTACGTACAGCACCTAAGCGGGCTTTCACCCTATTATTCCAGCCGACCGGATTTTTCTTAAAGAATAAGCGACGCCACCATTTGGTGTTTTTTATAAATGCAGCAGAAAGATCACCATAGCTTTCATGATGACTTAACTTTTTGGCAATGCCACTGGCTAACTTTTTGCGAATAACCAGATGCAAAAGCCAGGCTAAAATTGCAGCGACAAAAGCCAGGCCAATCGCCAATCCTTTCTGTTCGTAAACGGAAGAAAGCCATGGTGGGTTAAAGGTTAACCCATCCCAGTACCCTGCCATGACCGTTAAGACTAAAGCACCGATAATCAGTGGCAAAAAGATGAATGCATCAGCAATTAACACCCTTTTTTTCCAACGTTTTATTGCCAGCTTTAGTTGCGGCACTGCCTGTTGTTCAACCTGGTTACTCAGTGATTCCAGGCTACCAATTATCCGGTAAACACGCTCAATATTAATGTCATCCATGCGTTTGGTAATTTCTGCATAGTCTTCATTGTGCTTTCTCACATACCGATCCCAGACCGTTTTATCTTCTACCGGCGTCGCCAGGTCCTTGTTAAAAATCACATAAAAACGGCCGGTATTCAGTCCACTTTGTACCAATGATTTTTGCCAGGCAGCAACGATTTCTTCCATATTATCTTCTTTGGCAGAGGTATCAATCTGGTTCAGGATAAATAAAAACTTGCTGCTATCATTGCGCCTTTGTGCGCCACGTACCAAATGTTCCAATGTATCTTGCATGGCTCCGGGCTCTGGATGCCTGGAATCGAAAAAAACCAAAACAAGATCAGACAAGTCAATAATATGATCGGTTATTTTTAACGTTGCCTTACGTTGTTCATCGGCATCAAAACCCGGCGAATCTATTAATATCTTGCCTTTTAGTTTTTCACTAGGCGCAACCTTCATTTGCAGGTAATTATCAATCTTTGCGCCTTCACCCTCGGCAACATTCTCGATATCTTCACTAATTTGATAAAAGGGAAAACGTGGATCACCATCCAGCGCAATACCAGGCAAGGTGCGTATTTCAGAATCACTACTATATGTAGCTACAGTAAAACGATCATCAACCGCCTGGTTACCTGTATTTTGCAGGGGAAGACGTAAATAGGAATTGATAAAACTGGATTTACCGGCGGAAAACGTACCTAAAATAGAGATGAGAGGCCACCAGGATATTTGGGTTGCATAGGATTCATCAGCGGTAAGTAAACCAATCTTGTGGGAAATAGCATCCAGCTTGCGGTAACGCTCTACAACAGATACAAGAACAGGGTTTTCTCTTTGCAGATGTTCTTGTAAACGCTCTAATCGATTTTTCATTCTATTCGCTGGATTCATTCACCTATCTCAATCTATTGATTCATTAACACCGCTATAGCTATTAATTTAATGCGGCAACACCTTGCGGTTCATTTAAGGGGCTATTGACCATAGAACCATGCTCATTTTCATTAGGATTAACGGCTGTATCAGGTTCAGCAGGCAACAACCCCGGTTCTGTAGCTGGATAAACAAGCGGTGCAAACCCGCCAGCGGGCAGTGGCGGTGGAGGTGGTGGTATTAACCCCCCTGCTGCTGCATTACTATTATTGTCCATATAAGGTTGTCGTTGCGCGGGGTAAGCAAAATAAGATTGGGGCAATGGATGCTGCGAGCCTGGGAAAGGCATACTGGTACTATTTTTCCAGGGGATAAATTTATTCACCATACTCAAAGGGGTAGAAATGTTTTTATTCAAGCTCCACATATCACGTTGCATATTGTTGGTAGATGCCGCCATATCGTAAGTAGCAGAACGCAGGCCGCCAATGCTTTTAACCATCTCATCGGTATTTTCTGTCATGCTTCCGATATTACCAGACATGGATTTGGTGGATGCATTGAGACCATCCATTTTGCCTGACATGTGTTGCATGGTTCCCGAAATTGAATCCATATTAGAATCAATAGAGCCGCTCATATGAGCAATTGTATCAGCCATTCGGTTCACATCCGATGTTAATGAATATATCAGATAAAAACCAAATGCAGATAAAATAACAAAGGCAACCATTGCAGGGTAGACAAGAAGTTGCAAACGCTTCGTTGAAGAGTCCGCTTTCTTTTCAAATTCTTCGAGTTCGTTTTCCAATTCGAGAATATAATCTCTATGTAAATCACTCTTTGCCATGTTAATTACCTACCAACTTTTTAAGCTAAATTTCCACCCTGGATTATCACCGGGTGGCGAGTTAATCCGGGTTAGCCTGTTTATTTTTCACATTTTTTCTCTGCACCTGCAACTGCCTATTAATTTCTGCAGCGCGATCAGGGAAAAACAATCCTATAAATCCAATCATATTAGCTACACGCTCACCGTCACCGTTTTTAATCATCGGAATAGCAACTTCTGAATAAAGCTCAGCTGCTTTTTTAGGAAATCCCTGGCGCCAGTATACATTACCTAATTCGCCTTTGTGTTCCAGCACGTCAGGTTCTAGCTCAATTAATTTAATATAAATTTCCGAGGCTTCTTCCAGCCCATTATTCCAATAGGCTTCCCTGGCCATAACCAGCATATCTTCAGTGCTCATGACACTTAGGTCCTGAACGGCTGTTGATTTCTGGGTTTGCGCCTCTGGCAACAAAGCCCCTGGTTTTTTTGCATCTACTGCGGTTGATGCCGCAGAAGTATCTTTCGATGCCGATACCGTACCAAGCCCAGAATGAATAGCCGGCTGCACATTTTCAATTGATTCGTTCTGAACCCCACTCTTAAATGGAGCAGTATCCTTTGGCAATTGACTGGTTTCTTCTGGCAAAACCCCAGGTTCTATTTTTCCCGCTACAATATGGGTTTGCTTAGCCACGGTTTTATCTTGCTGTGGCTCATGCCCCGCATTATGTTGTACATCATTATTTATCACTTGGCGCTCATTCATCTGAACATCAGCGGGATGGGTCTCTACCGCTGAATGCTCATGTTGGATCTTGTCACCACCGATCCCAGGCCATGTTAACAAAATTGCAATGATACCCAGCACCCATATGGCAATCAGAGGATGCCCTGCAAGCCATTTCGTAATGTACATTAATCAACTCCTTACCAATAACTATAGACGATCTTCATATTAATTTATTTTTACACAAATTAATATAACATGCGCTTAA
>CAZPEE010000014.1:10962-13097 GCA_964585525.1 uncultured Cocleimonas sp. | reverse complement strand
CTTAACACACTCAAACTCGATGAGTTTTAATACAACACTTCACCCAAAGCTTCCATTTCAGCCGCAGCTTTTGATTTCGGGTCCATTTCAAAAACAGCCATACCTTCACTAAAAGAACGGCGATAAGCTGTCCGTTGATACAATCTTGGCTCTAGCATGGTAATACCCGCCAAACCATTTAAGGCATCAAAGGCATCATCAGTCTCCCTGACGGCACGATGCGTATCCGAACGATTCATAAAGCCCAGGATGTCAGGTTGCGCGCCACTTTTTCTAACCTTGGCAATTAATTTTAAAAAACGCTGTGTAGACCACACATCAGCCTGACTCGGAGCAACTGGAATAACAATGCGATCTGCACGCTGGAGCGCCGCATTCATTGCTTCTTGATCAGAAAGGCCAATATCCACAATAACTTCTGTATGTTTACCTTCACTTCCCAGTTGACTCACAAAATGCTGTGGAGAAATTGCAGGCACATAGCCATCTTCTTCTCTTATTTCCAGTGCATCGGTTATGGTCGCTTGAGGATCAAGGTCATATACAGAAACATGCACATTACGCCGTGTAGCAACCCAGATAGATAAATTAAAAGCAACTGTGCTTTTTCCAGTACCACCCTTTAAATTACCAATAACTGTAACCATCTATTTTTTCCTATTTTCTACAGGCGTTGCTGTTGTATTTTTTTGCATAAGATTCCCGCGTTGCGCAGAATATCCATTCTGCTGCCCATTTGGCCTAACAGGATAGCGATAAGATGGCATCGTCGGATAAGAATAATTATATCCGCTGTTCCACTGAGGCATCATTGGGAAGTTATAGTTTGGTTGATTAGGCGGTACATAACGATACATTTGCGCTTGATTAGCCTTCATTGATGGCGCATTAAACCCAGGATAAACCGGTCGTTGATTAGCATTTTCCTTTTTATAACGTCTTTGCTGTAAAGGTCTGGCAGGTTCGGAAGGACGCTTATTCAACTTGATATCAACCGGGGGACGGGACGGCATTTGAGGTAGCGTTGGCATCTGTAAAGTCTGGCGCATTGGTTTAGGTGCTTTCATCATGGGCTTTGCTTGAACAGGCTTTTGCAAAGTTTTCGGCGCACTTGTTTGCACAGGAGGAACACGCTTTGCCGGTGCCTTTTTGGCAGGAACCGGTGGCTGCGGCTGTGATATGGCTGCGCTATCCAGCATTGGCATGTTTTTTTGCAGTACAGGCTTAACCGGAACAGGCCTTTTTTCGACCTTCATACTTGGTATCAATGGTTTAAAATCTTGCTTGCCCACATCCTGTACTGGTTGTTGAGGAGCTTTCAAGCTCTTTGTCACATGACTTTGCGGTATTACTATCTGTGGTGCTTCCGCCTTTTTCGGTGCTACGGGTTTTTCAACAGCTGTGGGCTTTTCAACCGCTAAAGGCTCTTTTGGTGCCTCAGGTTTTGCAACCGCTAAAGGTTTTTTAGCTGATAAAAGTGGTGCCTCTCTTTTAGTCGTAGTCGGCAAGTTTTGCCTCAAGCCAAACCGTCCGCCTAACGGTTTATCCCCCACATTCGTGTTTTGTTTATTAAAAAATGGACCAGGAGGTGGTAATGGCAATGATGGTGAAGAAACAGCAGCAGCCCCTTCAGCAGTAACGTTGGAAGTCTCCTTGCTTAAGGTACTATCCGCCTTTGCGACATTATTTGTCATATTTCCTGCCGTAATATTATGTCCATTAACAGGCGATGTTGACTGTGAATTTACTTTTTTTGCTTCACCTGTTTCACCGGGCGAAATTGTTTTAACATGATCAATGCTATCCGCCAGTTTGTTATCCGCTTCCACACTCTTGGCATCAGAATTATCAGCCATGATTATCATAACTGAGGTGATTATCGTTGCCATTACAACGGTTAACACCCCTTTTTTCATTGAATTCATTTTACTCATTACCTTACTAATTTTCTTAAACCTGAGCGCCCCTCATATTATTTATCTACATAATAAGAGGAACGTTTTTTATTATAAGTCACAACTACCAAACCTAAATATCTTTTTTCAGGCGAATACCTCTGCGCTTTGTTTTTGCAGCTGGTTTTGATCCTTTGTCTTCTTTAATAGACTTTGGCTTCGTAGTTGCCTTTGGCTTCG
>CAZPEE010000014.1:4913-10862 GCA_964585525.1 uncultured Cocleimonas sp. | reverse complement strand
TTTGATCCTTTGTCTTCTTTAATAGACTTTGGCTTCGTAGTTGCCTTTGGCTTCGCGGTTGCCTTTGGCTTCGCGGTTGCCTTTGGCTTCGCTGTGGTTTTTGGTTTCACTGTTGCCTTTCTCTTAGTTGTAGTTGATGCCATTTTTTTCTTTGATGAGGCTTTTGATGACGTTGAGTTGGCAACTACCGATTTTTCAGATGAACCAACACGCTCAGATTGTGCTGTATTTACATTTTTAGGTGTTTTTCTAGACTTTGGAGGGGAAGGAACCCAATCATCTTCATCATTTTTTCTACGGTTAAAAACCAGTCCAAACAAGCCTTTCACACCAGAAAACGCCAACCCACCCACAGTAATAACAATACCAAAAACAGTTGAAAATACATCCTTTACCTTATCCATAAAGGTTTCATCAAAATCTGAGTTGCTGCTACTGGAATGAGTGTCTGCAACCTTCTCATCTGGGTCAAATTCTGGCGGCGTAACAACCGTACCATCACTGCGGACACACAGCGCCTTGCCTGCACTAATACACCCCAATGGAATCACCAATAAAGTCAATAACGTAGAGACAAGACCACCAAATACAAGAGAAATGGCCATTCCCTTAAAAATGGGGTCGGTGATAATAACCAAAGAACCACCAATTAAAGCAAAGGCTGTAATCGCTATTGGCCTGGTTCTCGCCTCACAGGAATGAATCACGGCACTGACCACGCTTTTTCCCTCATTGATAACCGCATTCTTGGAAAAATCGACCAGCAGAATTGAGTTTCTTACCACGATACCCGCAAGCGCAATAAAGCCTATCATTGAGGTTGCTGTAAAATCAGCACTGGTACCCGACACAACACCCCAAAACCAGTGCCCTGGAATAATACCAATCAACGTCAAAGGAATGGGTGCAATAACAATGGCGGGCAAAATGAAATTACCAAATAAACCAACGATCAACATATAAATCAGCACCAGGGCCGCCATAAACGCGATACCCATATCACGGAAGGTTTCATAGGTAACTGTCCACTCGCCTCCCCATTCAAAGCTGGTTTTCGCGTCAGTATCTTCACGACCTAACCAACCTCCACTGGTAATTACAGTCCCATCAGGTGCTTTATAACCTTCTCCACCGTTTTGTTTTTGCAGAATATCTTGCACCTGTAACATGCCATAAACGGGCGCAGCCAAATCACCAATCGTTTCCGCTGTTACAAACTCAAACGGTCGCAAATCTTTATGATAAATAGGCTGATCTGCCTTTTCGGAAACAAAATTACCCAACTCCGCCAAAGGCAACGTTTTGCCCATACGGTTAGAAACAGGCAACTGGATCAAACGGTTAATCTTTGAGCGAGCACTTAATGGAACTTGCATAACAATAGGGGTCGGATCGATTAAAGCGTTCTTTTTTATATCACCAATGACAAAACCACCCATTGCCATTTCAAGTGTGGAATTAATGTCTTCAACGGTAATGCCATTACGTTGTGCCTTCGCCGCATCAACTTTAAATCGCAAAACGTTGTGCGGCGCCTCTAAAGAAGTGTCCACATCACCCAGGTTTGGAGCCTCCTCAAAAAAACCCTCTAAATCCTTTGTTACCTGGCGGCGCACGTCTGCACTCGGGCCATATACTTCAGCCACAACAGACTGCAAAACAGGAGGGCCAGGTGGCATTTCTACCACCTGGATTTTCGCACCAGCTTCCCTGGCAAGTGGTGTCAGCATAGCACGAGCCTGGTCAGCTATCTGGTGACTCGTCCGCTCACGTTCATGTTTATTGGTCAATTGAACCTGAATATCACCCTGCCACGGGTAGCGACGCAAATAATAATGACGAACCAAACCATTAAAGTTAAAGGGGGAAGATGTACCCGCGTAGGTTTGAACCGCTGTTACTTCTTCAATGTCTTTCAACTTATTGGCAAAGGTGCTGATCAGGTTTGCAGTCACCGGTAAAGATGTACTTTCCGGAAAATTGACCACAATATTAAATTCAGGTTTATTATCCAAAGGAAGCATTTTTACTTTGACATCTTTGGTATAAAACAAAAACATCGACAGGAAAAACACACCGATGATTGCAAATAACAACAACTTGCCTTTCCTGCGATCCCTTATTAGCGGAATGATTAATCCCCTAAAAAACCTGTCCAGTGCAGCAGCTTGTCGATGTTCTTTTTTCTCCATCTCACCCAATTGGTCAAGCGAAGGTTTAAATTTATTGGTCAACCAGGGTGTAAACGCAAATGCTGCAAACAAGGAAAATAACATTGCCACCGAACCCAAAATTGGAATGGGTGACATATATGGCCCCATCATGCCACTGACAAAGCCCATTGGTAACAACGCTGCAATAACGGTAAAGGTTGCCAGAATTGTTGGGTTTCCAACCTCACGCACCGCATCAACAGCAACATCCACATCCAGGCTCTCTGAAAGCAACCAGCGCCGATAGATATTTTCCACCACGACGATGGCGTCATCGACCAGAATACCAATTGAGAAAATCAAGGCAAACAGGCTAACCCGGTCAATCGTCAAACCTAATAACCAAGCCGATAAAACCGTAACAGTGATAACAACAGGAATAACAATAAAAGTAACCAGCGATGCCCGCCAACCAAGGAACAATAGAACCAGGACAGTTACCATCATGGTTGCTTCGCCAAGCTTAAACATCAACTCATTCACTTTTTCCCGGGCAGTCTCTCCATAGTTACGGGTGATTTCAACATGGACATTATCCGGGATAAGGCGACCTTTCAGGTTTTCTAAACGCTTGATGACAGCATCAGCAACCTCAACACCGTTGGAACCGTGCTTTTTTGCAATCGCAATAGTCACCGCAGGGGCGCCATCCGCAATTTCTAAAGGCTCCTTATCAGAGTTCTTTTTATCATCATCGTCATCTGAATCATTATGCGCTTTTAATCTTGCTGCGCCGGTGTAATAGCCAACAATCTTACTTGCCTCACCCGGGCCTTCAGTAACCGTTGCAACATCTCTAACATACACGGGACGGCCATCCACCACCGCAACCATTAAACGCTTAATATCATCCGCAGATTTTAGAAATGAACCGGTAATCACCTTGATCACTTTATCACCAGGCTCAACAGAACCCGCTCTTCGTTCTGAATTCGCCATGCGTACTGTATTGGCAACCTGTGCAAGTGAAACACCGTAGGTAGAAAGACGCTCGGGCAGAATTTCTATTAACAGCTGGTCGGTACGACCATCGACAATAAAACTCTGGCTCGCATTAGGCACTTCCCTTAATTCTTGCAGGACATCCAGCGCCACCAGCTTAAGTGACGCATCATCTACATCATTAGACCAAAGCGTAATCGAAACCACTGGCACATCATCAACACCCACGGGTTTTACGATAAAACTGGCGATTCCCTGTGGCATTCTGTTTTTATTGGCTTCAACCTTATCACGCAGCTTGGTAATTGAATCCTCAAAATTTTCACCCACCTTAAATTGAACAGTGACCATCGTCTGGCCACGATCAGACATCGAGTAGACATGTTTCACACCCGTAATTTCGGACATGATACCTTCGAGTGGACGGGCTACCTGGCTTTCTACCTCAGTTGCAGAGGCACCAGGATATTGCACAAAAATATCGACCATTGGCACAGAGATTTGCGGGTCTTCCTGGCGTGGTGTTTTTACCATGCCTAAAATACCAACGGCGAGGAATGCCAGCAACAAAAGAAGGGCAAGCGGAGATGTAATAAACATCTTGGCCATGCCACCGGCAACACCAAGATGTTTTTTTGAATCTTGATTAGAATGATTATTGTTGTTTTTTGGATCAGTCATAGCGGGGTCCTTTTACTTTAATAATTAACAGTAATTTAACGTGTAATCATTCAAGAATCTGGATACCAATCCGAAGTGACGCCTACTGGTGGATTATTAACAATTTTCTCACCTGGTTTTAAACCCGATATAACTGCCTGATGCTTACCATCAGCCTGGAGAGCACCTAACCTTACCAAACGAAGTGACGATTTCTTCCTATCTGTATCAACAACCAAAACCGTTGGCAAGCTACGCCCCTCTATTAATGCAGAAGTCGGAATTGTTACAACTGAGTTACCCCCAGGTTTCGTATCAGGCAGGAAAACCTCTGCATACATGCCGGGATTTGCCGGATAACCTACTTTTAAATCAAACTTCACCACGACGGTATGGCGCGAAGGGTCTGCCACTGGATAAATTTGAGAAATACGGGCTGTTGTCATATCCTGACCTACCCGCGCCTTTACTTCCATGCCTTTTTTCAAACTTGGCACCAGAACCGACGGCACATCAGCCTTCAAACGTAAATATTTAATATAACCATATTTCATCAAGGGTTGACCCGGTTGAACCGCATCACCGACTTCGACATTTTTTGACATGATAATACCTTCAAACGGCGCAACCAGAACGGTATCTTTGATTTTTGTATTTAACTCATTTAATTGTGACCACGCCATGCGCACCTGACTTTCTGCCTGCGAAACACCTGTCGCGCTATTCATCAGGTCAGAATAACGGTTATAGTCTGTATCGTAATCACCCATCATGTCATAGAAAGGACGGGTCATATAAATATCCATCATCGCGGGCATCCCCATGCCAGGCATACTAGAAATATCTTTACTTCGCGGGGAGACCATCTCGCGTTGATACTGGGTCTGTGAGTTTCTTAATGCTGCCTGAGCTGATGTGATTTGCGCCCAAAGCGTATCCCGTTTGGCTAGCAAGGTTGAATCATCAACTTTTGCCAGGATATCGCCTTTTTTAAAGGAGGCTCCCACTTCGCCACCAAGGTAGGTTATTGTTCCCGGCATCTTAGCCGTAACAGTAACTTCCTTATAAGGGACAACCGTACTTCCCAAAACAGTCTGGGAACTGGATAATGTCCTGCCCACCGTGATTATCTCTGCCGCAAACGTCATGGCAGGAGATAACAGACAAAGACTAACAATAATTAATTTCAGAGGATTGTTTTTCAACATTTTCAGCTTGAGCATGTTTTTATAAATTCCTGTATTCGATAATACATCGGCTCCTTCCACGTATGATTTGCACCCATCCAGATTTTTAGCATTGCGCCGCCACTACAAAGCAACCACAATGGTGTACACCACAGAATGTATGAACGCGTCTTGAGTACCACCCGATATTAGAAAGCTATTTATTTGCAGCGATTGGCTGGTTTAATAGCTAAAATAAACCAGACTCACGCAACCAACAAATAATCCTAGCGCCATCAAACTATAGCTTTTTAGACCGAACAATTCCAGTAAAAACACAACCGTTAAGACGCCCGAATAAGCCTTTGCTCTTTTTTTGTTAGTATTATTTGAACAATCTGTTGCGTACCACGATATGAAACATACCGTTAATTTGGAATGACCCGAATGATTTTACCCCATCGTTTATGCTCAAGCGTTAATTCGACCGCTTTTGGCAATTCAAATAATTGCCCACCTGAGCCCCAGTTTTCCTGCCATTGATTACTTCCATCCATAAAACGAAAACTGACGGATTCCAGGCCTGACAACAAAGGCATCACCAGAGGTTCTTCATCATCCAGGTGATCAACCAGGTTCCAGCTTTTACGAAAAAGCTGATGATCTTTAAATTCATATTGCACACGCTGCAAGGAACTTCGCGGCTGGTTTGCCGGGTTGGGGTTTCCTGAACGGGTAAATTCAACCAAGCCATCCCCATCAAGGCCAGAGGTAAGTGCCGGGAACAATGCGTCCTTCTCAAAACCGTGCCTTCTTGGCCTGGCGACCAGTTGGCGAAAATCCCGTTCGATAAACATCATGGAACGCTGCAATTTTTTTAAATCTGTTTCATAGGACTCGACGGCTTCATTGCTTCGTAACATATTGGCAAGGCCTTCGTACGCCATCAGTGACATGATGGAAAAAAT
>CAZPEE010000014.1:0-4813 GCA_964585525.1 uncultured Cocleimonas sp. | reverse complement strand
TTCGTAACATATTGGCAAGGCCTTCGTACGCCATCAGTGACATGATGGAAAAAATAACCATAGCCACCATCACCTCAAGCAAGGTAAACCCAGCCACCCTAAGGGGTAGCTGGGCAGTTTTTGCCAGGTTGTTACTCTTGATGGTGATTACCGAATTCATTAGTTTACGGGGTTATCATTATTGTGGTTTTGCGCATTTGCAGGAGCAGGCTTAGAACCAGGGATGCCAGGCTTTGCCAGGAAACCAACAACTTTGGCAGAAACCCCATCGTCTTCGTGAGACGCATCCGAAATGAATATTTCAACACGGTTAACATTTTTATCTTCTGTGGGGATAATATTTTGTACCCAACGCCATTTACGATGCGCCATTTCTTCATCCCCTTTTTGCTCACCTGGCTTGGGCCACTGACCACTCAGTTTAAGGCGGGCAAATTGATTTAAACCGACCCATTGCGCAAAGGTTTTATCGGCTAAAGCAGCTGAGTTATTGGCGGCATTTCCCATTGCCTTGACAGCCCCACCCAAGGCTATCGCTACGATAAACAACGCTATCATAACCTCAATCAGGGTAAATCCAGATTGGAACGGAACCCGCTGTGCGCTATTCATTGTCAATAAACTCCTGTTTAACCTCGCCGATTGGATTGACATCCAGCTTGATGCGCTTACCTTTACCGGGAAATATAAGGTGGTAGCTAAAGGGCGTTACTTCACCACTGGAATAAATAAACACCTGGGGCTTAATCTTATCATCCAGCACTACCGGCACACCTTCCAGGTACAGTTCAGCACTCAGGTTGGCTGGTAATGCACGCGCCTTGAAAGGTCCGTCAGTTTTGGCAAGCCAGTTATTATTCTCCAACTGAAAAAACGCATAGCCTGATTCTGTAAAACCCAGGGCATATTCACGTGATTGCAGTATCGCCTCGTCCTGCGCCAACCGCAGCAGCACACTAAAACGATCTGCCTGCTCCTTGAATTGGTCATTAAAATCCCGAGGGATCGACATGACCACCGTCCCCGCCATAATGGCCACTATGACGACAACAATCATGACTTCGATAAGCGTAAACCCAGCCACCCGCCAGGGTGGCTGGGCACAGCCTGCCCGTCCAAAGCTGATAATGGGTCGCTTAAACAACGCGTTGAGCAAAACGTTGATTATGATTGATTGGTTTCGTCATCCCAGTTGGCAATATCATCATCGCTTTGCTTGCCATCAGGCCCAGTCGAATATAAATCAAAATCACCATGGGAACCTGGGCTTAAATATTTATAGGGCTTTTTCCAGGGATCAAGAGGAAGCTTGGGCAAACGTTGCTTCCAGCCCGTTGCAGGGGGGTCGCCCGCAGGCTTGCTTACCAATGCCTCCAAACCCTGATCAGTACTTGGGTATTGAAAATTATCCAATTTATATAAATTTAAAGCGGTTTCAATCGTCTTTAAATCAACCCTGGCGGTTTTCTTTTGCGCATCATCAATATTACCAATCAAAGCCGGTGCTACCGCAGCTGCCATTATGGCGATAATAACGACCACAACCATCACTTCCAGCAAAGTAAAACCAGCTGCCCTTTGGGGTGGATGGGTGAAACCTGATTGTTTACACAGTCGCCCTACCATTTGTTTTTTACCAATCATCTATATAACCCTTTATTAATTTGATTCATTTGTCTATTCTGCCACATTGTACTACTACATCACAATTTAATGAAACCACTGATCAAAACCGTTTTGGCACTTTCATTGTTCCTTTTGTTCCTGCAATTTTTCCAGGATGCACTGGTTTTTAAACGGCACGATATACAGCAAGGTGAATGGTGGCGTTTGTTTAGTGGTAATCTGGTACATACCAATTACCCACACCTTGCGCTTAATGTCAGCGGTTTATTAATCTGTGGTTTTCTATTCTTTGACTACTTTAGCCCGTTAAAATTCCTTATCAGCCTGGTGTTTTTATGCGTCTGTGTTGGTTTGGGTATTTATTATTTTAGCCCAGCGTTGATGTGGTACGCAGGCATATCTGGCGCGCTTTATGGTTTGTTTATCATCGGCGGGCTATTTGCCATTCTGCATAAAGATTTTATTACCGGCTTTCCTTTAGTTATTTTCATTCCAATTAAAATCGTCTGGGATTTGTACCATGGCGGCAGCCAGTCCAGTGCCGAGTTAATTGGCGCACCGGTTGCTACCGAAGCACATCTGTATGGCATGATCGGCGCCTTTATCATCGGACTGTTTATATTGATCAAAGGGTATTGGCAACGGAAAACAGCTGGCTAATGAGCACTATCCAGCCCGGTAATAAAACGCTCTTCAATCCACTGAGCAACAAAGCCAGCAATCCGTGCAGGCGCATGTTGCTCATCCACCCATTCACAAACACCTTCACAAAGGTCAGCGAAACTTACGCCGACTAAGGCCTGGTCAAGCGACCAGGCTTCATCCACATCCAGGGAGCGGTAGTAGGTAAGCAATTCCTTGCGTGATAAAACCCAAGGAATTGGGTGATCCAGTTTTTCTGGCGCAATCGGTTCGGCTTCCTCATCAATCGCTGCCCAGAGTTGCGGCGTATTCCAGTTGAGGTCAAGGCGTGTTACCGAAGGATGAAACTGAAAACGGATTGCACCCCAGTTTTCTGGCGGTACTTGTTGCAAGTCCTGCAAACTGATTGCTTCAATGTCAGCCGAATCAAAAGAATGGCGTAACATCCATTCAAATTCTGCCATTTCGGCAAGTACCGGGGTTTCTTTATGGTAATCCTGCAAAAAGCCAACAAGCTTGTCACCAAAATTACGCAGGGTAAAATAATGCGAAGGGTAGGCTTCAATGTAGGCAAGGCCCATTTCATAAAAAGCTTCATCACCCATCAGTGTATGTACGCTGGGAAACGTATCCGACAGTGCATCAATCAAACGAAACCGGTAAGCGTTTCCATAAACAGCCAAACGTTGCTCAACGCTGACTTTGTTAACTTCCCCGGTATCAACAATATCGTGTTTTATGGCTTCATTTTGTCTTAGGAGCCAGGCCATCATGCTGTGCTGCAAGCGGTGCAACTCGCTCATCCCGCCATCCTGTCTTGCACATCTTTTACACCGTCCATACCCGGTTTTCCGGTTACGCGGGCGTGAACATCACGGGCTATTTGCAATTCCGAGAGTAATTCAGGTAATTCGGGGATATTATCATCACGCTCAATCATCGTGGATACATCACCATAGCGTTTTATCGCTTCGGCATACAAATCCCAGACACCCTGCACCACATCATGGTCATGCGTATCAATAATATACCCTTCATATTGGCTATGACCCGCGATATGGTGCTGCTGGACACGTTCGGGCGGGATGCCATCAAGATATTCCAGCGCATCAAAGCCGTGATTAAAGGCGCTCACGAAAATATTATTGACATCCAGCAAGATCAGGCTGTCCGACTCCTCTGCAACGGCTTTGGTAAACTCCCACTCTGTCATATCTGACTGCTTGTAGGTGATGTAGGTTGAGGCATTTTCAACAAGCAGCTGCCTGCCTAAAAAATCTTGCGCCTGACTGATTTTTGCGGAAACATGTTTGACGGCCTCATCAGTAAACGGTAATGGCAAAAGGTCATGCGCATTAATCCCATCCATGCCGGTAAAACACATGTGATCAGATACCCACTTTGCCTGGGTACGTTTCGCCAGATCTTTGACTTGTTTAAGGTAGTCCATATCCAGCGGATCAACACTACCCAATGACATGGAGACTCCATGCATGACGACGGGATAGCGCTCACAAATCCGGTCAAGATAATACAGTGGCTTGCCACCCTCAACCAGATAATTTTCGGTTAACACCTCAAACCAGTCAACATCAGGCGATGTATCCAGGATGCTGTGATAATGCTCTTTGCGCAAACCCAAGCCAAAACCGAGTGGTGGAATCAACATTCGCTATCCCGTTATTTTAAAAAAAGAGTATAACCTGAACCCATGACTTCATTACGACACAGATTCAGGTATAAAAAAACCCGACACTGCCAACATTGATATTAGCCGTGCCGGGTCATTACAACCAAATATTTTAGCCTGTAACCTTGCCACCTTTGGCGGCACATTCTGCTTTCGTTGTTGCAACCCAACCTTTGCCTTTACAACTATTCTGGCCTTTACAAGCACTGGTTGCCGTGGCACAAGCCGATTTTCCCTTACAGGCATTAATACCACTGCAATGGACTTTTGCCATTTTCGCAGCACTATTACTCGCTGCTGCATTACTTGCGCTACCGCTACCATAACCGGAACAACCTGATAATAATAAGGTTGCGGCCGCTGATGCCAAAGCTATTCCTGTCATTTTTTTCGCTGTGTTCATGTTCTCTCCTTTCGGTTTTGCATTAGTTCGATTAGCCGCTAAACCAGATAATAAGCACTTAGCAAGCTAACGATCCAATACGCATGAAACAGCCAAACAGATGCGTATTTTAACGCCTAGAATTAAATAACCTTTCCGCCTTTCGCATCACACTCATCTTTGTTAGGCACATAAACCCAACCTTTACCTTTACAACTATTTTGTCCGCTACAAGCACTTGTGGCAGTTGCACAGGCTGATTTCCCTTTACAGGCATTGATACCTGAACATTTGACTTTGGCTTCTTTTGCACCACTAGCAGCTGCCGCTTTTTCTGCGCCTGCCGCTGCTTTAGTTTCAGATTTACCACCGCACCCCGCTAATAATAATGTTGCTGCTGCAGTCGCCAGTGCAATTCCTGATAATTTGTTTGCTGTATTCATATTCCATCCATCCATTGTTATAAAAATGTT
>CAZPEE010000013.1:0-19257 GCA_964585525.1 uncultured Cocleimonas sp. | reverse complement strand
AGTGATTCAGCAACCCTAGACGAAGAAACATTGCGTAAAATTATCAGAGAAGAGCTAAAAAGTGCATAAAAGAGCTTAATCGGGTAAGGACTGGTCTTAACCCAGTCCTCCCCTCCCCACAACATGCGGCTCCGCACGGGGCGTTTTATTAGCCGCTCGGATAGCGGGACTTGATCCATTGATTTTTGAGAAATACCAAGCCTTGTGCTTTGAGCCATTTATTCGTAAGACCTATTTCCACTGCTTTGGTTTTGGTTAGACGATAATAACCTTTCGAGCTAAGTTTCAGTACACCGTTCAGTGTACTTGTCCAGCCGACCTAGTGTCCAGCTGGGCTTGTACAACAAACGGTTCAGCCCGTGGCTTCTCGCTACGCTTGAATCACGATTTAACCTAATTCGTTATGCAGAAACTGAATGATTTCAGACTCTGGAACGCTAGTCGCTTGATCATCTGTCCTTGATTTAAATTCGAACTGGTTTTCTTTTAGGCCACGGTCAGAGATTACAATACGGTGTGGAATACCAATCAATTCGTGGTCGGCAAACATGGCGCCGGCACGCATTTTTCGGTCATCAAGCAGTACCTCAAAGCCTGCTTTGATCAACTGATCATAAAGTGTATCAGTGGCTTTGCGAACCTCGTCTGATTTCTGGTAGTTGATCGGTACAATACTTATCTGGAAAGGTGCCAGTGCTTCTGGCCAGATGATGCCGTTTTCGTCATGGTTCTGTTCAATGCTCGCGGCAACCACACGGGTAACACCGATGCCGTAACAGCCCATGGTCATCACTTCGGCTTTGCCGTTTTCGTTGAGCACTTTGGCATCCATGGCTTCGGAGTATTTTTTGCCAAGCTGGAAAATATGGCCAACTTCGATGCCCCGCAGGATGCTTAACGTGCCTTTACCATCCGGGCTAGGGTCACCTTCGACGACGTTGCGCACATCGACAAAGTCGGCTTCTGGCAGGTCTCGCTGCCAGTTGACACCTGTTAAGTGCTTGCCATCCTGGTTGGCGCCGCAGATAAAATCCGCCATGTTTTTGGCCGCGTGGTCGGCATAAATCTTGATGCCTTTTTCGCTAAGACCCACAGGACCAATAGAGCCTGCGTTACAGCCTATTGATTCGATTAACTGCTCATCGCTTGCATAGGTCAGCGGTGCATAAACACCGGCTAATTTTTCTGCCTTGATTTCATTGAGCGGGTCATTGCCACGCATTAACAGTGCCACAACGCCGTTTTCTTTACCTTCTTTTTCGCCAAGCACTATCAATGTCTTAATGATCTGGTCTGTATCCGTTTTAAGGAATGCAGCTACCTCGTCAATACTGTGTTGGTCGGGTGTATCCACGGTTTGCATTTGCTGCGATGGGGCAGGGCGTTCGCCAGCAGGGGGTAGCGCCTCGGCAAGCTCGACATTAGCAGCATAGTCGCTGTCGCTGGAAAAGGCGATGGCATCCTCACCCGAATCGGCAAGTACATGAAATTCATGTGAAGCGCTGCCGCCGATGGAGCCGGTATCTGCCAGGACAGGGCGGAATTTTAAGCCTAGCCGGGTGAATATGCGGTTGTAGGCATCAAACATCACATCGTAAGTATTTTGCAAACAATCCTGGGAAAGATGGAATGAGTAGGCATCTTTCATAATAAATTCACGCGAACGCATCACGCCAAAACGGGGACGTACCTCGTCGCGGAACTTTGTCTGGATCTGGTAAAAATTAACCGGCAGCTCTTTATAGCTTTTAAGTTCTTTGCGCACGTATTCGGTGATGATTTCTTCGTGCGTGGGGCCAAAGCAGAACTCGGCTCCCTTGCGGTCTTTGAAACGCAATAATTCCGGGCCGTACTGTTCCCAACGACCAGATTCCTGCCATAATTCGGCAGGTTGTACCGTTGGCATCAATAATTCTACGCCACCGGCACGGTTCATTTCTTCCCGTATAACCGCTTCAACTTTTTGTAGTACCCGCAAACCAAACGGTGCCCAGGTATATAGACCAGAGGCTAAGCGGCGGATCATGCCGGCTTTTAGCATGAGTTGATGACTGATTATTTCAGCGTCAGCGGGGACTTCGCGTAACGTGGAGATAGGGAATTGGGAAACTTTCATAGTGGTTCAGCAGAGGCAATTAACGAAAGTGTGTGATTATACGCAAATTTATGTCCGGGTAACGGTATTTTTGTTTATGGAAATGGATTCAGGCGATATTAAAATGTTGCTGAGTCCCATCCCCACATATGTCGCTCAGGGCCAGAAAATTCAATGTAAACCCGCTCAGCTGGCACATTGAAATGTGTCTGCATCAATTGGCAAAGTTCAGTCGAAAAAATAGCGGTTTTATCTTCAGGCAACCCGAGGCTTTTTAGTTTGAGATGGGCAAGCGGTAGATTATTTCCTGCAAATAGCATATTAGTGTTGTGCTCGTATTTAAGCATCACATAACTTTCTGGTTTACCGAGAAGACTGGCTACAGCTTTTGAAAGGGTGTTAAGTGTTTCGGTGTTTTGCAGGCCCTGGTTCGTTTCGATACTTAAAAGTGGCATGGTTTATCCTCGCAGCATTGTTGGCAAACTGCGAGGATATACGTTTATCTGTAAAAATTAAATCCCTTTACACTCAGATGCTATTTGTGACTTGATTTGATTCATTTTCATTTTTCGTTGTGTATCATTCAGTTCGGTTTCCTTGCCAAAACTTTTCCAACGGATATTTTTGTTATTATTGAGTAAAGCAAGGTTTTTTCGCTGTGTTTTACAATAGGCTACACGCTCTTTTGTAGGTTTGTTTTTTCCATCTGTTTGTGTTGAATCGTCGTTTTCCTGATCTTCTGACTCGTCTGAGTCGCTTTTCAGCTTAACACTGGCAGGATCAAACTTTCCCGCCGCCATTTTAATTTCAGTACCAATTTCCTTGGTTTTAACTTTTTTCCTGGGAGGTGTTGCAGAATAATGCACCTGGCCTTTCGCATCAGTCCATTTATAAATTTCGGCATGTGCCGTTGTTGAGATGACTGTTGTAGACACTGTTGCCATTGAAAGCAGCATCAATCCAACCACCGTGTGCAGCTTGTTTTTCAGCATGACTGTTTCATTATTATTTATACGTGTTTTCATGGTTTAACCCGAATTTCTGGAATGGAAGTCTATTATTAGATAGTTTATTGTTGATTGTTAATTTATCATTACAATTAAAGCCCTTCAGCTTTCAATGAATATTAGAATAAACTAATATAGCGTGTTATCATGTGCGGCTAAAATAGGCGGCTAATATTAATGCCTGCTATAGATTGCTTTCATTGATGTAATCCAAACAGACAAATAAGTCTTAATAGTGAGTATTTTATCATGAGTTTGACGAAAATAATGGTTGTTACGGGTATGCTTGTCTTATTGGCACTACCTTTAGTCGTAAAAGCTGAGATTTCCCCACCAGAAACTGTTGACGCAGTGCTGGAAGAGGTCAACGAATACCAAATGCTGGATGGTCATGTAGAGGTTGTTAATAAAAGTACCGTTTCAGCACAAACAGCAGGTATTATCAGCAAACTTAACTATGATGTGGGAGATACCGTAAAAAAGGGTAGTTTGATTGCCCGGATTTCTTCCAAAAACCAAAAGTCCGGCGTACTTGAAGCCAAGGCCGCTGTTGATCAGTCAAAAGCGACTATTAGTGCAGCCAACGCTGCTATCAGTGGTGCACTGGCCTCCATGAGGGAAGCTGAGGCGACCATTGCCCGTGCCACAGCAACTATAGCACAGGCAAAAGCCGCAACGAAAGAAGCCCAGGCAAACTATGCTGCTGCACGTTCAGAGTTTGAACGGGTTAAAGGATTGTATGCAAAACGCATATTAACAAAGTCACAATATGACCAGGCAGAAGCGGCCATGCGCTCTTCGTTGGCGCGTGTTGAATCTGCAAAAGCACAGCAAAAATCTGCGGAAGCTGAGCGTGTTGCTGCCGTTTCCCGCTTGTCCTCTGCCAAAGCCGCATTAACTTCTGCTAAAGCAAACCTGGCATCTGCCAAAGCCAGCTTAAACTCCTCCAGGGCGAACTTATCCAAGGCGGGCGAACAGCTCGGTTATACCGAGATTCTTGCTCCATACAGCGGCATTGTTACGGAACGCCATGTTGAATTGGGTGAGGTGGTATCACCAGGAAAACCGATTATGACCGGGATTTCACTGAATCAAATGCGGGTTGTAACAAATATTCCACAACGTTTGATTGTAAATGTCAGGAAATATCAATCCGCGAGACTATTTGTTGATGGTGATGAGGCTGGTGTTCCCATTAAGAAGTTGACGATTTTTCCCTATGCTGACCCGGCTACCAATGCCTTTAAAGTTCGGGCATCGCTTGATTCGGCTGTAAAAGGGCTGTTTCCAGGTGTTTTTGTAAAAATAGGGTTTGAAGTTGGCAAAGACGAACATCTGGTCATCCCATTGTCTGCGGTCGCCTATCGCAGTGAGGTGACAGCCGTTTATGTTATGGATAATGAAAATAAGCCATCCATGCGCCAGATTCGTTTGGGGCGGAATACGCCAGATGGCAAGATCCGGGTTTTGGCGGGTTTGGATGTGGGAGAAAAAATTGCCGTAGACCCTGTGCAAGCAGCTGTATATTTGAAATATTTACGCCAGCAGAGCCTGGCAAAACAGGGGGATGCTCATGAGTGATTCCTCTGATAAAAACAACCAGCCTATTGCCAAAGGTACGAAGCTCGGCATTTCTGGCGCGATTGCTAAAAAATTCCTGTTAACAGAGATAACGCCGTTGCTGGCTCTTATTGGCTTGTTACTCGGTTTATTTGCGATCATGGTAACACCCCGTGAAGAAGACCCGCAGATCAACGTAACCTTTGCCAACATTTTCATACCCTTTCCGGGGGCCAGTGCAGTCGAGGTTGAGAACCTGGTAAGCACACCCGCTGAACAGGTTCTGTCTGAGATATCAGGTATTAAGCATATTTATTCAACCTCAATGCCGGGTATGTCGCTGATCACCGTTCAATACCGCGTAGGGCTTGATAGAACCGATGCCCTGGTACGTTTGTATAACAAAATTGCTTCCAACCAGGATTGGTTGCCACAAAACCTCGGTGTTGGTATGCCCCTGATCAAACCCAAGGGTATTGATGATGTACCGATTGTTTCCCTGACCTTATGGACAGATGATGATAAACGCGGTGCCTATGAATTAACCCAGGTTGCTCATGCCATTGAGGCTGAGCTGAAACGGGTTCCCGGCACCCGTGATATTTATACAGTGGGTTCAACCAAGCGCGTGGTTCACGTGTTGCTGGATAGCGCCAAACTGGCAGGTTATAACATTTCGCTTGCTGATCTGCGCAATGCATTACGTGCCAGCAATACGGCAAATGATGCGGTATCACTGGTAGATAACAATACCGAAGTACAAGTGATTGCCGGCACTTTTTTAAGTAACGAAGACCAGATTGGTGACCTGGTCGTAGGCGTATCCAAAGGAGGGGTCGTCTACCTTCGTGATGTGGCACGGATAGAACATACCGCCGATTCGCCAGAAAGTTATGTTACTTTTGCGACAGGCAAAGGCGCTTCACACAAAGGCTTGAAAACGGGCGAGCGCTCACCCGCTGTGACGATTGCAATTGCCAAGCAACCAGGGGTAAACGCGGTATCGGTGTCCAATAATATCATCAAGCGCATCGAACAATTAAAAGGTACATTTATCCCGGAAGGTGTGAATGTAACGGTTACCCGTAATTATGGTGATACTGCAAAGGCGAAATCAGATAAGCTGATCCACAAACTCATTATTGAAACACTCGCTGTTGCAGCCTTGATCTGGCTGGCACTGGGTATTCGCGAAGCTTTTATTGTGGGTACAGCGGTTGTTATTACGCTGTCGCTAACCCTGTTTGCGTCCTGGGCTTATGGATTTACTTTAAACCGCGTTTCACTGTTTGCATTGATTTTCTCCATCGGCATCCTGGTTGATGATGCCATCGTCGTGGTTGAAAATATCCACCGGCACATGGTTCTGGGTGGGCGTAAACTGGTTGATGCCATTCCCTATGCGGTTGATGAGGTAGGCGGGCCAACTATCCTGGCAACCTTTGCGGTTATTGCGGCACTGTTGCCCATGGCATTTGTGACGGGTTTGATGGGGCCGTATATGAGTCCGATCCCGATAAATGCCAGTATGGGTATGTTGTTGTCACTGGCAGTTGCCTACATTGTCACACCCTGGATGACCAACAAGGTTTTAGCCAAAGTAGATTTTAGCCACCATGCAGAGGATATTGATGACGATGGCAAACCCACCGAGACCCGTAGCAAACGCTTCTTTAATAAAGTGCTGGGGCCATTCCTGCAGCCTAAAGGAGGCGGTTTAAAGCGGTTCTTATTGTTGTTTGTGTTTATTCCTATACTGATTGCGGCTTCGGTATCACTGGCTTTGCCTTTTGCTCCGTTTGAAAAAGTCATATTGAAAATGCTGCCTTTTGATAATAAGGCAGAATTCCAGATTGTACTGGATATGCCCGAAGGCACCACGCTGGAACAGACCAACCGGGTACTCAATGCCTTTTCAGAAAAACTGGATGATGTGCCAGAAATCACCGATTACCAAATTTATTCCGGTACAGCGGCGCCAATTAACTTTAATGGGCTGGTGCGGCAATATTACCTGCGACGAGGAGCCAATGTGGGTGATATCCAGGTAAACCTGACCGACAAACATGCGCGTGAAAGGAAAAGCCATGAAATTGCGATGGCAGTACGTGATTCGTTACGTGATGTCGCGATAACCTACAATGCCAATGTCAAAGTCGTTGAGGTTCCACCTGGCCCACCGGTTATGGCACCCATTGTGGCAGAAATATACGGGCTTGATTATAAAGGGCAGATTGATGTGGCTAAACAAGTCCGTGATGTTTACCAGTCAAGTGCTGATATTGATGACATTGACGATAGCGTGGAAGCATCCCAGAAACGCCTGGTTCTAAAAGTCGACCGTCAAAAAGCTGCAATCCTGGGTGTATCGCAACAAGTAATCAGTAGTGCGATTAGCACAGCACTTGGTGGTGAAGATGTTGGTTTCCTGCATGGCAAGACACTTAAATATGCTGTGCCGATTCGCCTTGAATTTCCCGTGGCGAAAAAAGACAAAATCTCCTCGGTACTGGCGCTACGTGTGCGTAGTCTAAGTGGTGTTCTGGTGCCCATGTCGGAAGTAGTCAATGTCATCGAAAACAAACGCGAATATTCCATAAACCACAAGGACTTGCTGCCTGTTGTTTATGTTACTGGCGACATGACAGGCAAGGTGGATAGCCCACTTTATGGTATGTTTGAGATCGCCATGGGTATCGAAGACAAACCAGTACAAATCTATGATAAAAACCTGCAACAATATTATTTCTCACCGCCGGATGATCCGTATTTTTACAGTCTCAAATGGGATGGCGAATGGCAGATTACCTTTGAAACGTTCCGTGACATGGGTATTGCCTACGGTGTCGGCATGATCATGATTTTCCTGCTGATTGTTGCACAGTTTCGCTCCTATATGGTGCCACTGGTGATTATGTCGCCGATTCCACTAACCATCATTGGCGTGATGCCTGCACATTTCCTGATGGACAAGCAATTCACGGCGACCTCCATGATCGGCATGATTGCACTGGCGGGCATCATCGTGCGCAATTCGATTTTGCTGGTGGACTTTATTAACGAACAACTCAAATCCGGAGTCGAACTCAAAGAAGCAATTATCAACTCCAGTGCAGTACGTGCCATGCCGATTATACTGACGGCAATTGCGGCAATGGTAGGTGCATTCTTTATCCTGGATGATCCGATCTTTGGTGGGTTGGCGGTAGCCTTGATCTCAGGCATACTGGTTTCTACGGTACTCACGTTAGTGGTCATCCCGCTGTTATATTACATGTACGTCAAGAACCGTGTTGAGCATATCAGGGCGATGACCTAGTACTCCATCAAACCAATATTGATGGAGTACTAAATACAGACACAAAAAAACCATCAACCGAAAGGGAGATGGTTTTTTTGTTTTACCGTGTAATTTAGTATTCCATCAACACTCGTTTGATGGAGTACCAAGTTTACCGACCACAAATAGTTTATTTAACGACCAAATAGTTTACCAGCCAAATCCATCGCGCCGCTGATACCACCGATTGAGTCAAGCAAAGACCCGCCGCTGCTGGCATTATCAACCATCTGTGGTAATGCATCGCGCAGGCCACCGACAGCTTCCTCCTGGCTTACACCAAGTTGTGAGGCAAATTCTGAAATTTTGTCCTGGCCAAACATTTGAGTTACATGTTCGTCCGATATTTCGGCATTATCACCATCACCCAGCCAGGACTGCGCAATATCAGCAAGTCCACCGCTTTGCATGTTTCCAAGCAGGCTGCCAATATCAAAGCCGCCATCGCTACCGCCGCCAGTAAGGCCTGAAAGTGCAGAGGTTAGCGAGCCAAGGTCAAGACCACTGCCAGCGTCACCGCTACGGTTGCTGTTCATGAATGCCGAAGCGCCCATTTTTAATAAATCACCCATGTCCATAATAGATATCCTTTTGATGTGTTGAGGTTTGAGACCAGTTTAATCCTGATCCATTGGGATGCGAATTTTTTGACCGGGGAAAATCAGGTCAGGGTCTTTAATGACCTCTTTGTTCGCTTCAAAAATATGTGTATATTTACTGCCATTTCCATAGAAATGTTCGGCAATTTTCCACAGGCTGTCACCTTTTTTAATTTCGTAATAGTTAACTTCAACCGTTTGCTCAGGGGCTTTAAATTCATCGGCTTTCACTTCACTAATCCCGAGTGCATTACCTGCCATGAGTATCGCTTTTTCAAAAGCGCCTGGCGATTCAGCCTCACCCTTGATGGTAGCGACACCATCCTCTACCTTGACTTCCAGGTTACTAATGCCGGGGTTGTCTTCTTCGATGTGCTCTTTTAATTTTGTTGAAGCATCGTCATCGTCATCGCTACTTCCAAAAATTTTCTTGCCGATGTCTTTGGCAAAATCGAATAATCCCATTGATCTACTCCTTTGATGGTTTAACTGGTGTATCACTCATACAATACTGTACCTATCATAAGGTTATTTTGCCCAGATTCAATAGGCGGGATGAAAAATAAGCAAAAACAACCACTTGTATTAGCAGTTTCTTATAAGGTAGTGGGGTGTTTTACAAGTAGGTGCCAAATTTTATAAAGTGCTTATACCAGTAAGCAGAATCCATTTTGGCAATTCTCACCTGGCGGCTACCTGTGGATGCATGGATAAACTGACGGTTGCCAACATAAATACCAACATGTTCGGTGCGTTTCCCGGTTTTAAAAAACAGCATATCACCAGGCTGTAACTGGGCGTATGAAATGGTGCGGCTGTGTTGGCGCTGTTTTGCAGCAGTACGCGGAATACTAATGCCAGCTTGTTTATGCACATAAACCATTAAGCCACTACAGTCAAAGCCCCGTTGAGGGTTTGACCCCCCATATTTGTAACGTGTGCCGAGTGTACTGTTTGCAAACTGAACCATTTTTTGCCTGGCTTGGTAATTACCCTGGTTATTGTATTGTTGAGGCTTCACCGATTGAGAAACAGAGTGGCGTTGCGATGCTGTTGGTATGTGGCCTTGTGGCGAAGTCTGGACTGATGGTTGGCGCTGTGCTGTTTGCCGGAAACCCTGTGAACAACCAGCTATCAGGAATGTCAGAATAAGCAAGATTGCAATGTGCAAGCGTTTATTATGTGTGTTTTTCATGATGATGACTTGTTAAATAGTTCAGCTAAGGTAGCAATATTTCAGGTATTAGATAGAGTTTATACTGGTGGTGATTACTGCCTGCTGAATATTTGCAAACTAATTCCTTATTTTATCTACACGCAGTGGCGCTAAATGTTGTAAAATCAGCGACTGTTTTGCCGTAGTGGGAACCGGGCTTGTTCGAACTCCACGGCTGGGCAGCAGTCTTATTTATGAACCTCTGATTAAAGTCCGTTTAGAATGTAGTGTAGAAAAAGCTCGATGTAATCAGAGCTTATTTTATGACAGATAACATTCTGACAGATACAGTTTACACGGCATACGGGGAAAGGTTTGTCACACGAAGAAAATGATTCAAAACAGCCTCACGATTTAGCAAAAGGGGTTGATAATTCCGCATCGCAAGATGATACGAATAATTTGCTTGATGAGATTTCTCATGAGGACAGGCCCTCTATGGCATCTGCATTGCCTTCCTCTCCTTCATCAGTTCAATCATCATCAGCACAATCCCCCGGTTTGTCCGTTGAAACTGACAATGAATTATCGGACGAATCCCCCGAAAACACTGCAGAATCCGTTGCTGCTATAACTGATGAACCACCCAGAAAACACCATCCTGTACGGGCACTATTTTTATTGAGCCTGCGAGGTTTATGGCGTATTACTCGGATTGTTATATTAGTTGGTATTATCCTGGGTACATTGCTGGGTGCTGCCTATGTGTTGAAACTGGATAACCGGGTGCAAGCCCAGTTTGATGGGAAACGCTGGGCCTTGCCGGCACGGGTGTTTGCCCGTCCCCTGGAGCTTTATGAGGGCCAGAGTTTACGCGCCAATGATTTGCAAAAGGAACTACAGCTCCTCAATTATACCTACGTTACCCGAACCGTAGGAACAGGGCAGTACCAGCGCGATAAAAACACATTTATTATTCAGACACGGGGTTTCAAATTTGCTGAGGACCGTGAAATTGCCCGACGCATCCGGGTACAAATCAAAAAGGGTAAAGTGACCAAACTGGAAAACACCGAAAGTAAAGAACCGTTAACACTGATGCGCCTGGAACCGGTTTTGATTGGTAACTTTTACCCTCGCCATAACGAAGACCGGGTGCTGGTAAAATATGATGAAGTCTCTCCCTTGCTTCGGAATGGGCTTGTTGCAGTAGAAGATAAACATTTTTATAAGCACCATGGTATTAATCCAAAATCTATCATACGGGCTTTATTGGCTAATATTAAGGCCGGTGAAAATGTACAGGGCGGCAGTACGCTAACACAACAACTGGTGAAAAATTTCTATCTTTCCAATGAACGTAGCTACAAGCGGAAAGCCAATGAAGCGACCATGGCGATTTTGCTTGAATTACGTTATAAAAAGTCCGAAATACTTGAAGCCTACATGAATGAAATCTATCTGGGGCAGAATAAAAAACGTGCGATTCATGGCTTCGGATTGGCTTCACAGTTTTATTTTAACAAGCCAATAAACGAACTGCAGCCGGAACAGATTGCCTTGCTGATTGGGCTGGCAAAAGGGGCCTCTTTTTATGATCCGCGCCGTCATCCGCAGCGTGCCATGAAGCGCCGTAACCTGGTGATTGACATTATGGCGCGGGAAGGTGTGCTGGAGAAAAACCAGATTGCTACCTTAAAACAGCGTCCACTTGGTGTGACCCGTGTGGCACCGCCAAGTGTTAGCCCTTTTCCGGCCTACCTTGATCTTGTACGCAAACAATTACAGCGTGATTATCAGGAAGATGACCTGCGCTCGGAAGGTTTGCTGATTTTTACAGCAATGGACCCTATCGTACAAATACAGGCAGAAGAAACGCTTAAACGGGGTGTTGCCAAACTGGAAAAATCACGCCGGATGCCCAAAAACAAGCTCAATGCAGCGATGGTGGTAAGTAATGTCCAGGGTGGTGAAATTATTGCTTTAGTGGGTGGTCGGAATGCGCGCCTGGCAGGTTATAACCGGGCTTTGAGTGCTTCACGCCAAATTGGTTCACTGGTTAAACCAGCCGTCTACCTGGCAGCGTTGCAAGCCAAAGAATATAACCTGGGGTCTATGGTTGATGGTGGGCCGGTTACCGTCAAGTTATCCAGAAATAAGCTGTGGAAGCCCAAAAATTATAGTGGTAAAGACCACGGTATGGTCAGTTTTGAAACTGCCCTGGTAAAATCCATGAATACACCAACCGTGCGAATCGGTATTAACCTGGGCCTGGATAAAGTCATCACGATGCTGCATGCGCTGGGCTTACAAAAAGAAATCCAGCCGAACCCATCATTGTTACTGGGTGCTTTGGAATTAACACCAATAGAAGTCCAGCAGATGTACCATACCATTGCAGCAGGCGGTACTTACACACAAATGAAAGCCATCCGCAGCGTAATGAATTCATATGGCAAAACGTTGAAACGTTATCCCTTGCGGGTCAAGCAGGTTGCCAGTCCCGATTCTATTTATTTGCTTACCTATGCGATGAACAAAATAACCAAGGTAGGCACTGCCAAATATTTGAGTGCCGTGCTACCTGCCTGGAAAAATGCGGCGGGCAAAACAGGTACGACTAACCGGGATGTTGATAGCTGGTTTGCCGGGTTTACCGGGCAGCATGTTACAACCGTATGGGTAGGCCGGGATGATAACAAGCCTACGGGCTTGACAGGCGCAAGTGGTGCCTTGCGGATATGGGCAGATCTTTTTAAAAACCTGCCAACCAAGCCCTTTAAACCAAAGCGACCCAAAAATATTCTCTTTGTGAAAGTAGATAAACACAGCGGTCTGTTGTATAACCCAGCCTGTGGTGAGCCTGAGGTATTACCGTTCCAAAAGGGTAGTGAACCTAAAGAGAAATCACAGTGCCTGCCCCGGTATATTGAAGAGGACAATCAGTTTGATCAGAGTCGTCCAACATGGGAAACCCATAACCCAGCTTCTGGCAAGGGGTCGATCTGGGATAATGAACGACGTGTTCAGCAGCAACCACAACACCGCCAACAAGAACAACGGCGTGCTGGCCCCGCAAGGAGCAAAGCACCTGTTAAAGAAATCTATCGAAGTAAGCAAGAGGCCGACAGAGCTGCCAGGGCGATCAAAAAACAGTGGACAGCACCCGTTGATAGCCCGGATAGTGATACCGGTGAATGGCTTGATAATTTAATCAAGCGTTAAGTTTACGATTTTACAACTGACTACAGGCATCATATTTAGGTTAGGAATGATTATGTTAATGAATAGAACACGGTTTTCACCATTATATTGGGCAAAGAAGGATCAATCGAACTATTGGGGCTTTTTCCATGCCATATCCGCTTTAATCCTGTTAGCGGGGTTAGCCAGCGTGAGTGGTTGTTCAAGTTATAACCCACCGCGCCAGCAATCCTCCTACATCCCCAAAACCCCCTTGCCGGAAGTCACCCGTCCAGCCAAAAGACCGGTTCATGTTCCGCCTAAAAGGGTCATAAGCAGCAGCGTTGTGCAAAAACCACGTCCGGCACGTACAAAACCAGTTAAAAAACCAGCGGTAACAGTGCAGCGTTATTCGGACAAGCCAAAACAAACGGTGATTACACAAACCGAAGCACAGGCCGTATTAACACCCCAAGAAATGGAACATCCACAGCCAGTGCAATCCGAGCCTGATCCTTATGAAAGTATTCCTGAAAGTTCTGGACAAGCCTCATCAAATGATCGTTCGCCAGCGGTTAAATCGTTAATGGTACGCGCCCGTGCCGACCTTGCAATTGGCAAAGACCAATCAGCCATTAGCAAACTGGAACGTGCCTTGCGTATTGAACCCTCAAATGCAAATGCCTGGTACTTACTGGCAAAAGCACATCAATCATCTGGTGAACATCAACAAGCCATTACCATGGCAAAAAAGGCCATCAGCTTTGCGGGTGCGGATGAAGACATGGCGCTCAAAAGCTGGAAATTAATTAAACGTTCAGGCGAGGAATCTGGTGACAGCATTGCCGTTCAGGAAGCGATTAATTACAGCAAGGTCAACCCTTAAGGTGTTATTGCCTACCAATAACAACTGCCAATGAAACAGGCAACTGACTGGAAACTGCTACTGGGTGAAAAAGGCCCGCTGGCTTCTTCCATAGAAGGTTATCAGCCCCGCGAACAGCAGCAATTGATGGGCGCTGCGGTAGCCGATGCGATAAAAAACCATGCTTCTGTGGTGATTGAAGCGGGAACCGGAGTGGGTAAAACGTTCGCCTACCTGGTGCCTGCGGTAGCATCCGGGGGTAGGGTGATCGTTTCCACCGGCACCAAAACACTTCAGGACCAACTCTTTATTAAAGACCTTCCTGTGGTTAAAAGCTGTTTAAAAACAGATACTAAAATAGCCTTGTTAAAGGGTCGCGCTAATTATTTATGCAGCTATCGTTTATCCCGTGCCCAATCAGATGGGCGCTTTGATGACCGCCGTAGCCTTTCCTATTTACAGCGGATTGATGACTGGGCTGCCATGACGGTATCTGGCGATATCAACGAGCTAAACAATGTGCCCCATGATGCCGAAGTCTGGCAGCATGTGACTTCTACTGCGGATAACTGTCTTGGCTCTGATTGCGAAGATTATGAAACCTGCTTTGTGGTCAAAGCCCGCCGTGAAGCGCAGGAAGCCGATGTAGTCGTGGTCAACCATCATTTGTTTTTTGCCGACCTCGCCCTGAAAGAAGAAGGCTTTGGCGAGTTGCTACCCAGTGCCAATGCAGTGATTCTGGATGAGGCACACCAGCTACCGGAAATTGCCTCAACCTTTTTTAGCGATACCTTAAGTAGCCGGCAGTTACTGGAGTTGGCAAAAGATATTCTTGCCGAAAGCCTGACGGATGCCAAGGATATGCCCGAATTACGGGATGCAACCCGTGCACTGGAAAAGTGTGTGGCTGATTTGCGCCTCGCCATGGATAAACCCGGCCTGCGCGAGCCCTGGTATAAAATCAAAAAGAAACCCGCTATTCAGCAGGAGGTCAGTAATCTTCAAGATATTTTTGCTGACCTTGTAAAGCAGTTAAGTATTGCGTCAGAACGCAGCAAAGGCCTGGAATCCTGTCTTGAGCGCACCCAGCTCCAGCAGCACTATTTGCAAAATATCGAAAACCCCAAAGCGAACAGCGTCCAGTGGTACGAAACCTATACCCGTTCTTTTTCGCTGGTTTCAACACCGCTGGATATTTCGGAGCCGTTCAAAAAGCATCTGGAAAGTTTCCCCTGCGCCTGGATACTCACTTCGGCAACGCTGGCTGTGGGTGAGTCATTTGACCATTTTACCCATCGCATCGGCATGGAAAACTCAACAGAACTGCTTTTGGATAGCCCGTTTGATTACTGGCACAACGCATTGCTTTACGCGCCACCCAATATTCCCGAGCCACAACAGGCCGAATTTGTACCTGCCGTGGTTGATGCGTCTGTACCGGTGATTGAAGCCTGTGAAGGCCGCACCTTTATGCTGTTTACCAGCTACCGCGCCTTGAACGAGGCGGCGGATCTACTCAAAGACCGCATAGACTATCCCATTTTGGTGCAGGGTGATTCATCACAGGCGGAGATGATTAAACAGTTTCGTCAACTGGGCAATGCCGTCTTGTTAGGCACCAGCAGTTTTTGGGAAGGTGTTGATGTGCGTGGCGAAGCACTCAGCTGTGTGATTATCGACAAGCTACCGTTCTCATCACCGGGCGACCCGGTACTGGAAGCCAGGATTAAATCAATCCGTGAGGCAGGCGGCAACCCCTTTGGCGAATACCAGTTACCCCAGGCCGTGATTGCGCTGAAGCAGGGCGTAGGGCGCTTGATTCGTGACCAAAAGGATAAAGGCTTATTGATGATTTGTGATCCGCGGTTACGCACAAAATCGTACGGATCGACTTTCCTGAACAGCCTGCCAAAAGTGCCAAAAACCAGCAAACAGGAAGTCGTATTGCGCTTTTTTGACCTGATTAAAAACAACAGGAGTCCTCGCCTCGACGAGGAAGCCTAAGCAATAATGACCTTAAAAATACTCGCCATCGAAACCGCAACAGAAGCCTGTTCAGCCGCTTTGCTTGTTAATGATGAGGACGCTAATAAGGACGCTAATGATCAGATTTTCAGTCGTTTCCAGCTTGCGCCAAGAGAGCATACCAAACTGATCCTGCCGATGAGCGCAGAGGTGCTGGACGAAGCGGGTATGACCTTAAATGATGTCGATGCCATCGCCTTTGGTCGTGGCCCCGGTGCCTTCACTGGCCTGCGGATTGCAGCAGGCGTTGCACAGGGCCTTGCCCTGTCGGTTGATATCCCGGTCGTGCCAGTTTCAACCCTGGCAGCCCTCGCCTTGCAGGCATCAGAACAAAAAGCTCATCATCAGCTTATATTAGCCGCACTGGATGCGCGCATGGATGAAGTTTACTGGGGCACCTTTTCTCAACAGTTGTTACAGGGAGAGGAACGTGTCAGCCCTGCAAACACCATGTTAGAGGCAATTCATGATAACTATTCAGATACGTTAATCACCGGCATTGGCAGCGGTTGGGATGTTTACCAGGATCAACTGGATTTAAATAGCGACATTCAAGTGATAAACCATGCCTTTCCCTCAGCCGAACAGATCGCAAAATTGGCACTGGATAAGTTCAAACGCGGCGAATCAGTCGATGCGGCAGAAGCACAACCGGTTTATATCCGGGATAATGTGGCCGAGAAAACCAAAAAAAATAGCTAGTTCGGATATTTTACATTTTCTTCAACGTGTCTTTAACCGATTGCCCGGTGACTTTTTGAATAGCAGTATAAAGTTGCCTGGCTGGAACGACCTGGCCATTGACTACCATACGGGTGGGGATGTTCTGGTAGCCATCCAGTATATTGACATCATAGTCTTGCCCAGCGTCATCAGCATTACTTTTGTAGATGCAGACCCCGTTGAGTGCATTATTTGATGCGTGTACTGCAACTTTCATGCTTTTGTCGGCTTGCGGTGTTTTTATTGTGTTACCCCAATCGACAGTAGCATTGCCAATATGTGCGGTTAATTTCTGGCAAAGCGTGACTTGTGGGTCACCTTCGTTGAGGGTACAGCCGTTTAATGCCATGGTTAGCACTAGGGATGAAACAGGCAAGAAGCCTGTTTTGCAGGTTATTTTCATGATACCTCCTGTAGAAAATAGCGGTTTATTCTATACCAATAATAATGAGTTTGCCTCTTTCTATCTATCACCAGCTAGGTGATAATAGCCTGCTCTTTTCTGGAAATATTGTATCCTTTCATTTATGTTTACTGGCATCATTGAAGCACTCGGCAGTATTGCTGATTTACAGCCCAAAGGCGGTGATATTGCGTTGGTCGTCAATACTGGCAAGCTCGACATGTCGGATGTTGCGCTGGGTGACAGTATTGCGGTAAATGGTGTATGCCTGACAGCGGTTGCACTGGCAGAGAATCAGTTTACGGCAGATGTGTCACGCGAAACACTGTCTTTAACATCCCTGGGTTATTTATCAAAGGGCTCGAAAGTGAATCTTGAAAAGGCACTAACCTTGAACACGCGCCTTGGTGGCCACATGGTCAGTGGCCATGTGGATGGGCTTGGAGAAGTATTATCACGCCACAATGATGGTCGCTCAGAACGATTTTCCATCAAGGCACCGGATGATATTGCACGTTATATTGCAGAAAAAGGTTCGATCACCATTGATGGTGTCAGCCTCACCGTTAACAAGGTGGAAGATAAGCAATTTGATATTAATATCGTACCGCATACCTTACAGGAAACCATTATCAGTGATTATCAAGCCGGTACTAGCGTGAACCTGGAAGTGGATGTGATAGCCCGCTACCTGGAACGATTAATACAGGGTGGTGCTCTGGAAGATGCAGGCAGTTCGAAAATCACAGAAGCATTTTTAATTAAAAATGGCTTTAAGTAAATAGTATAAACACATGAAATTCAATAGTATTCAAGAGATTATAGAAGACCTCGCGCAGGGTAAAATGGTCATCATCGTGGATGATGAAGACCGTGAAAACGAAGGTGATTTTCTTATGGCGGCATCCAAGGTGCGCCCTGAAGATATCAACTTCATGGCAACCCATGGGCGCGGGCTGGTCTGTATGCCCATTACGGCTGAACGTTGTAAACAACTGGACCTTCCGCTGATGGTTTCGCAAAATGAGGAAGAATTCAGCACCAACTTTACGGTCTCCATTGAAGCTGCCGAAGGTGTGACGACAGGCATTTCCGCCTATGACCGTGCCTTGACCATCCGTGCGGCGGTAGCACCGGATGCCAATGCCAAAAGCATTGTGCAGCCTGGCCATATTTTTCCACTGATGGCGCAACCGGGCGGGGTACTCACCCGTGCAGGGCACACCGAAGCGGGTTGTGACCTGGCACGTCTGGCAGGCTTTGAACCAGCGGCGGCGATTGTTGAGATTTTGAACGAAGATGGCTCCATGGCGCGCCGCGATGACCTGGTAAAGATCGCCAAACAGCATGGCTTAAAAATTGGCACCATCGAAGATTTAATCCGTTACCGCGTACAAAATGAAAAAACCATTCAACGTGAACACGAAGCCGTCCTGAATACGGAATTTGGCGAGTTTAACGTGATTGCCTATAAGGATGATGCCAGTCGGCATACGCATCTTGCCTTGGTTAAAGGTGAGCTTAAATCCGACCAGCCAGTTTTGGTTCGGGTGCACCTTGAAGATAATTTGTGTGATATGTTATCACTGGATGAGCCGGGTTGTGGCTGGCCTTTACGGAATGTCATGAAAACCATGCAGCAGGCCGGTGAGGGTGTCATTGTTATCCTGCGGGGCAATTCACAGCCTGATAGCCTGAACCGCCTCAAGGAACTGGATAAAAACCATGAGCAACAGCCAGAGCAGGATGATGCACCCTCGCACCTGAAAACATTTGGTATTGGTGCCCAGATTTTAAGTGATCTGGGTGTCACTAAAATGCGTGTCATGAGTGCTCCCATGCACTTGCACGGTTTGGCTGGCTTTGGGCTGGAAATTGTAGAATACGTTAGAAAATAGTACAGGAAAAAGGTATGAGTTCAATCAAAGAATACGTCGGTGACTTTAATCCCGGCAAGGCAAGGTTCGGTATCGCGGTAGCACGCTTTAATGCTTTTATCGTGGAAAGTCTGCTGGATGGCGCAGTTGACGCACTGAAACGCCATGGCGTGGATGAAACGTCCATAGAAATCACCCGTGTACCCGGTGCATTTGAATTGCCTTTGATCGCACAAAGCATGGCTACCAGTGGCAAATACGATGCGCTGATTGTACTGGGCGCGGTGATTCGTGGCAGTACACCACATTTTGATATTGTCGCCGATGCATCGGCAAAAGGCCTGGCGAAAGTAACACTGGATACAGGCTTACCCGTGATAAACGGTATTTTGACCACCGATAGCATTGAGCAGGCCATTGAGCG
>CAZPEE010000012.1:0-19636 GCA_964585525.1 uncultured Cocleimonas sp. | reverse complement strand
AATCAGAGAATTAACGAATTAATCCTAAAGCTCTGAACGTATCCTTGGTCAAACGACCAACAGGTAAACCATGTGAACTTTGGAATGCTTTGAGCGCTGCAGCTGTACCTGCGCCCATTTTTCCGTCAATTGTTCCAGGGTCAAACCCTTTGGCTTTAAGTGCTTTTTGAATACTACGGATAATATTCTGTTTTGACATTTGCTTTTTAGAATCAGCCTTTGCTGGCTCTGCTGCACTCTTGCTTGAGGTTGCTTTAGCTTTAGCCTTATGCTTGATCGACTCCATCATTTTCTTGGGAGAAGTATGCTTTACTTTTTTAAGCTTTACCGCTTTTTTCCTGGATGCTGCTTTTTTACTAACGGATTTTTTAGATACTTTCTTCCCTGCTTTCATGACAGAGTAATATTCACGCTGTGAAATACCGGCTTTATGTGAGCGGCTAGGAGCAGCTTTACGTGCTACTTTTTTGCCAGCATTCATTACTGAATAATATTCACGTTGTGAAATTAATGGCTTACGGTACTTTGTAGCAGGTTTATGCATGACACGACGGGGAGCCACTTTACGGTACTGTTTTACTGGCTTACGATAAGTCGCTTTACGATAATGCTTAACCGGTTTGTGATAGGCAGGTTTATGGTACTGCCTAACTGGTTTTCGGTAAGTCGGTTTTGCATAATGCTTTTTGTAAGACTTATGTGTTTTACACATAACCTGGCGCCATACAATGCGTGAACTACCCACTTTAACGCGGTAGTTTTGTGTTTTGTATTGTGCTGGCGAAGAAACAACCCTGTATTTTGCCGGGGCGATCAACTTCTTAACTTTAACCGTTTTGTATGCTGCTGGCACTAATGAACGTACTGTGCGGGCAGGGCGCACCAAAACGCGTTTGCTCACTGTTTTGTAAACAGCCGGTACTTTTACACGGCATAAAACCTCGCCTGTCATATTGTCAATGCGAACAACACGGCCTTGAGCTTTCTTGCTCCATTTGTAGCTTGCAGGTTTCACCATAACACGGTGGGAGACTGTCTTGTACTGCGCAGGCAATGTACGTGTTTTGTAGGATGCCTTTCTAACCAAAACACGTTTTGTGCTCCAGCCATATTGTGGGCCACGGACTAATACGCGCTTGCTAGTCGCTTTGCGAACCAGCACTCTGCGTGATTTAGTCACGTATTTGGCAGGCGTTCTTACTTTAGCAAAACACTGACCTGGTTTGGCCGGTGGTAACCCTATGCCAGAGCGGCGAACGGTACGTTTTACTGTTGGTTTCGGTTTAGATACATAGACAGGTTGATGGCGATAGACAGGTGCTGCCACTACTGGCACGTTTTCAACCTGTTGTTGTGAGCCAACTTGCGCACTACCTTCAATTTGAGATTGTGAACTCATCTGGCCACTGCCGGCAACTTGAGAGCCTCCAGATACTTGTTGTGATCCAGACAGTTGAGAGCCGCCAGCTACTTGAGAGCCGCCGGATACCTGAGAACCGCCTCCGACCTGTTGCTGACTACATCCTGCTGTCAAAACTGCAGCAAGTATGACACTTGAAACAGATAGTTGAGTTGAGATTTTCATGTAATCCTATCCTTATTTATTGTGTGTTAACCATGTTAAATGATGTTAACTAAAAATTAGTAAAAAGCGTTTGCATTTATTTCTTATTAAATACAGAAATAATGCTAGAACTGATGATAAGCAGTGCGCTATGTGTATCGTTTCGATAATAATAAAGGTATTTGGTTGATTCTAGTCATAAAAGGGAACAAACGGTATTTTTTTTCAGCTAAATAAGGTCTTCTGGTCATAATTTGATCATGCGTGTGAAAAAAAGCCTATTTTATGGGTTCTAAAACACATGTAAGTTAAATTCTTAACGCACTTGTATCCTGTTGAGATAAGAAGCGGTATTATTTGGCAATGAAAGTTTCTGCTGAGCAATTATCCGCCTTTTTATCACGCCAAAAAGAATTCCCGCATGTGTTCTTTATTTCTGGTGATGAGCCCTTGCAGATGATGGAAGCTGCCGACACGATTCGTGCGGCCTCAAGGAAACAGGGTTTCAGCGAACGTGACGTTTTCCACACAGATGCGAAATTTGACTGGAATCAGCTTACCGGTGCATCCAATGCACTCTCCCTGTTTAGTGATAAGAAAGTACTTGATGTTCGCGTCACTAACAAGTCACCGGGCAAGGCCGGGAGCCAGGCTATCCGTGATTATTTAAAACAGGTGCCCGATGATAAAATTTTATTGTTACAAACCCCGAAACTGGACAGAAGTACCCGTAACAGTGCCTGGGTAAAGGCGCTGGATAAGCAAGGTGTGATGATTCAGGTGTGGGATTTAACTGCACCGCAGACCATGGCCTGGGTGGTGAAACGCATGAAAGCCGCTGGTATGCATCCTTCGCAAGATGCTGTGCGGTTATTAACCGAACGGGTAGAAGGTAACCTTCTGGCTGCCTTGCAGGAAATTAACAAACTGAAGCTTCTTTATGTAAAAACAGGGCAGAATGACACATCACCAGTGGAAATCAGCGATGAAATGGTACTGGCTTCGGTTAGTGACAGTTCCCGTTTTAATGTATTTGACTTATCCAATGCGGTGATGACAGGTGATGCTCACCGGGTACAACACATTCACCATCAACTGAAACAGGAAGGTGTACCGGTACAACTGGTGCTGTGGACATTGACTGATTTGACCCGACAGTTATATGATGCCAGTTTTAAACTACGCAATGGTGTGCCTGAAAGCCAGGTTATTGCAGCAATTCCAAGACCGCGGCAAAACCTGTTCCGTGGTGTGATACGCCGTATGCAATATGAACACTGGCCAGACATTATTGCCTTGAATAGCCAGATTGACCGTGCCTCCAAAGGCCAGGGTGAAATAGCCACCAAAGGTTTAAGCAGAACCTGGCAGGACTTGCTAGAATTAGCACTGGTTTTAACGGGATCACCTGTTCTGCATCATACGGACTAAATACGGGCCAATCCCACATCTACATGAAAAACAACTATGGCACAAGATATTAAAGACTACATGCAAACCCTGGGTAAGCAGGCACGCTCAGCTTCTGCGGTGCTTTCTGCGGCAGAATCCAGACAAAAAAATGATGCCTTGCACAAGATTGCGGACACCCTGCTTGAACAGCGTGACTATTTAAAAAGTGAAAATCAGAAAGATTTACAGGCCGCACGTGAAAAAGGCCTGGAAGAAGCCATGGTGGATAGGCTAGCGCTAAAAGATGCAACCATCGACACCATGGCAGAAGGCCTGCGCCAGATAGCAGCGCTGGCTGACCCGGTCGGGGAGATCAGTGATTTACGCTATGTGCCGTCAGGCATCCAGGTAGGCCGCATGCGGGTTCCTTTGGGCGTGATTGGCATCATTTACGAGTCACGCCCCAACGTCACCATTGATGCGGCTGCGCTGTGTTTAAAATCGGGCAATGCGACCTTGTTACGAGGTGGTTCAGAGGCAATTCATTCTAACAAGGCGCTGGCAGAATGTATCCAGACTGGCTTGAAAGCAGTCGATTTACCCGGTGAATGTGTGCAGGTGATTGAAACAACCGACCGTGCCGCTGTCGGTGAATTACTTCGCTTAAAAGACTCCGTTGATGTTATTATACCGCGAGGCGGCAAAGGCCTGATAGAGCGGGTCAGCAAGGAATCACTGATTCCCGTCATTAAACACCTTGACGGTATCTGCCATGTTTACATTGACGATGATGCACATGCTGAAAAAGCCATGGCGGTCACCTTTAATTCCAAAAGCCAGCGCTATGGAACCTGTAACACGCTGGAAACGCTGCTACTTGCAGCCTCACGTGCAGAAGAGATGTTACCACACATCAAGGCGATGTTTGACGAAGAAGGCGTAGAACTGCGCGGTTGTGACAAGACCCGTGATATTATTGACTGTAAGCCAGCCACAGAAGAGGACTGGCATACAGAATACCTTGCGCCTATCCTTTCCATCAAGGTGGTTGAGGATATGGACGAAGCCATAGCCCACATCAACCAGTACAGCTCGCAACACACCGATAGCATTATCACCCAGGATATTAGCAAGACGCGCCGCTTCATGCGTGAAGTGGATTCCAGTTCGGTGATGGTGAATGCCTCAACACGCTTTGCCGATGGTTTTGAATATGGATTGGGCGCAGAAATTGGTATCAGCACCGATAAGCTACATGCGCGTGGCCCGGTTGGCCTGGAAGGGCTGACCTCGCTTAAATTTGTGGTCTTTGGTGACGGGCATATCCGTACATGATCGGAATCCTTGGTGGAACCTTTGACCCCATCCACTTTGGCCATTTGCGCCCTGCGCTGGAAATTGCTGAAACCTTCCAGCTTGATGAGCTACGTTTTATTCCCAGCGCCAGGCCGCCACACCGTTGGCAGCCGGTTGCCAGCGCAGAACAGCGGCTTGAAATGGTTAAATTGGCGATTGCAGATACACCAGGTTTTGTACTGGATGAGCGCGAATACCTACGCCAGGGAAGCTCTTATACGGTCGATACCTTACAAAGTATTCGTGATGAAGTCGGTGATACGCCGCTGTTGATGCTGCTTGGGCAGGATGCCTTTGAATCTTTCACCGATTGGCATGACTGGAAAAAGATTCTCACATTGACGCATATCGTGGTATCGTCGCGCCCCGGTTATCAACACGCGTCACAAGACTGGATGCAGAACCACCTGATTGATGGCAGCTTGCACGATGTCGTAATAAAAGTGCAAAAAAAACCCGCCGGTTTCATTACTTTTTGTGATGTGACCCAACTGGATATATCCGCAACAAGTATTAGGGAACAACAACTTAAAGGTAAAAGTTCACGTTATTTGTTGCCTAAAAACGTCGCCGACTATATTAAGCAACATCAGCTATATATTGGTCAAAGTACTGATAAACGTAAGAGATAAAAGATACGATGAAACTAGACGAACTCACAGCACGCGTACAAAAATCACTGGAAGATATGAAAGCGGTTGATATTGTGATGCTGGATGTCAGCGATAAATCCTCCATGACGGACGTGTTATTTTTTGCCACGGGTAATTCGACGCGCCATGTCAAATCCATTGCGGATAATGTGGCAATCAATGAAAAAGAAGCGGGGAATGTGCCGATTGGCGTCGAAGGCAAGGCCAGCGCAGAATGGGTTCTGGTTGACCTGAATGATGTGATCGTCCATGTGATGCTGGAAAGTACCCGCGAATTTTACCAGCTTGAAAAACTTTGGGAAGAAGCTAATGCCAGCGATAAAACGGTTGAAGAAGCCATAGCTGACAAAACATAACCCAAACCAACAGTCCCATGAAAATCCATTTACTTGCTGTCGGTACAAAAATGCCTGCCTGGGTTACCCAGGGCTTTGAAGAATATGCCATGCGCATGCCCGCTAAATGTTCGCTTCACCTTAAAGAGATTGCCGCAGAAAAACGCGCAAAGAATTGCAACGTGACCCGAATAAAAGAACAAGAAGCTGCCAGGTTAAAAGCAGCAATTCCTGCAAATTGCCGTGTGGTTGCGCTGGATGTAAAAGGCCAGGCCTGGAGTACCGAAAAACTGGCCACACGTATGCAAGACTGGATGATGGGTGGCCAGGATATTGCGATGCTAATCGGTGGGCCTGATGGCTTGACCCATCAATTATTATCACTGGCAGAGGAAAGCTGGTCGCTTTCAAAACTCACGTTCCCGCATCCACTGGTACGCGTGATCCTGGCCGAACAACTTTACCGGGCTTATACCATCACTGAAAACCACCCTTACCACCGTGCGGGTTAAGTAATAACCTTCGTGTTTGATACCACTTTTTTTACGGCTGTTGCGGTAGCACATCAGGGCAGGGTAGAGTCATGCTGAATAAAAAAGAAAAACAAGTTTTCAAAACTGTCAGCAGGGTGACAGAAAAATCACGCTTCAAACGTAATACTTCCCGCTGTAAGTGACGAGTTAATCGTCAATTGTCGTACCTCAATCTGTGGAATCACAGGTTGAAGGTGTAATCAATTTAAGGAGGTAACACATGATTTCTAATATGTTGCGTTTTGGCCCGAATTTTTTTGATGGCCTGGATGACGTGTTCACAGAAATTCCGGTTTTTTCTCAAGGAGGCACTGGGTTGCGTGCCTATCCGCAGGTAAACATGGGGGTTACGGATAAAAGTGTCGAGGTTTATCTGTTTGCACCGGGTATGGATTCTTCTGCATTGGATGTTTCGCTGGAGAAAAACCTGTTAAGTGTATCGGGTGAGCGCAAGCTGCCGGCATCCGATGATGAAAATGCCATCAACCGGCGGGAACGTTTTGCGGGACGCTTTAAGCGGGTGATTACGTTACCCGAAGATGTTGATCCGGATAAAACTGAAGCGGTCTACCGTGATGGTGTTTTACATATTAGTGTGGCGAAAAAAGAAGAGGCTCAGCCACGCAAGATCAAAATTGAAGTTTAAGGGAGGTTTACGATGACTGATAAAGCAACTCAACCAACAAACAACGACATTCAAACAACGCAAGGTGCCAAGTTGGCAAACCAGAATGCGGGTGAGTTACGCGCTCAAACGCTTGAACTTAGGCCAAATGCCGATATTGTCGAGACCGATGAGGGTGCAACTATCTATGTCGATTTACCCGGTGTTAGCCATGATACGCTGGATATAGACGTAGATCATGATGTGCTTACGATTAAAGGTGGCATCAATTTACATACGCCGAAGGATTTAAATCCGACGTATATGGATGTGCATGCAGGCACTTTCAATCGTAAATTCACACTGAGTGCGGAGCTGGATAGCGAGAAAATCGAGGCAAACCTGAAAGATGGTGTGCTGACGCTTGTTATTCCCCGTTCCGAGAAACACAAACCACGTAAAATTGAAGTTAAGGCCGCTTAAGTGCGGATTGTAACAAGGAGGAATTAACATGATTGCTTTAGATAATTTAAGCAAAACATTTAACCGCACGTGGGATTCTGTCAGCAGCGGCTGGAACCACCTGATCCACCGTGCGAGCAACGCGTTAACCCGGTTTCATCCCAGTGACAAGGATGAAGCCGAGGGTGGTGCTTCGGGTTCCACCCGCTGGGGCTTGCTAAGCGCTGATATTTATGACGATGATGACAAGGTTGTTGTCACTATCGAAGCCCCCGGCATGGCGGAATCGGATTTCGATATTAGCGTAGTAGACAATGTTTTGTATGTAAAAGGTGAAAAGCATATTGAAAAAGAGCAAACAAAAGGAGACTATAGCGTAAAGGAACGCGCCTATGGTTTCTTTGAGCGGGTTTTGCCGCTGGGTTATGACGTTGACCCGGATACCGCTAAAGCCAGCTACAAACAAGGTGTGCTGCGTATTGAAGTGGATAAATCCAGTCAGCATAAACGCAGGAAAATACAGGTTAAATAAAGGAAACCCAACCTAAGCTAAATACAGGCTGGCGACAAACCAGCCTGTATGATCCAGGGAGAAACAGTGGACTATAAAGATTATTACAAAATTCTAGGTGTTTCAAAAGATGCGACTCAGGATGAGATCAAACGCTCCTATCGCAAACTCGCCCGTAAATATCACCCTGATGTCAGCAAGGAAGGTGATGCTGAAAGCAAATTCAAGGAAGTCGGCGAAGCTTATGAGGTACTTAAAGACCCTGAAAAAAGGGAAGCCTATGACCAGCTTGGCGAGAACTGGAAAGCAGGGCAGGGTGGATTCCAACCCCCGCCTGACTGGAAAGATAATTTTGATTTCAGCGGTGGCGGTTATACTCAGGGCAGTAGCCATGATTACAGTAGTTTCTTCGAAGATTTATTCGGTGGTGCGCATAGTGCGGGTTATTCTGGCGGGCACACGGGTAGCACACGCGGGTTTAATGCAAAAGGTGAAAATATCCGCGCCAGGGTACTCATAGACCTTGAGGATTCTTTAAACGGTGCGACCCGCTCATTTACTTTGCAAGTGCCTGAAGTCAATCATGCAGGACAGGTTGTTAATAAAACACGGACTTTGAATGTTAAAATACCCAAGGGTATTCAGCCTGGTCAAACCATACGCCTTGCAAAACAGGGAAATCCTGGTATCGGCGATGCACCTGCGGGTGATTTATTGCTCGAAGTTGCTTTCAAGGAACATAAACTGTACACCGTAGAGGGCAAAGATATTTACCTCAACGTGCCGGTAACGCCCTGGGAACTTGCGTTGGGGGCTAAAATCGATGTACCAACACCCGACGGCAAAAAAGTGTCGATGAAAATCCCGCCAAATTCACAGCAGGGGCGCAAGCTACGGTTAAAAGGTAAAGGCTTGCCCGGTAAAAAACCGGGTGATTTTTACGTGGTTCTGCAAGTTTCCGTTCCACCTGCGAATGATGAGAAAACCAAAGCGCTCTACGAAAAAATGCAAAAAGAGCTAGACTTTAATCCACGTAGCTACCTTTTCTAGAAAAGCTTTGCAAGGACACGATGATGAATACAAAAACAGTCACTATCCTTTCCGGTCATATACTGGAAGAAGCGTCGCAACTCACTTTGGCTGAGCTTTGCGATAGTTGCCAGATACCGGCAGAACATATGATTAAACTGGTAGAGCACGGCATTATCTCACCCTGTAAGGGGCACGATGTACGCCAATGGCGTTTCCAGGGCGATTCCCTGTTACGTGTGCATAAGGCTTTAAGTTTACAGCAAGACCTGGGAGTCAACCTGGCGGGAACGGCGCTGGCATTAGAATTACTGGATGAAATCAATACCTTGAGAACCGCACTTTATAACGCGACAGCAAACAGTTTATAAATACCTGGATCCTGCAAGTGATAAGATATAAACAGCATAAACAATCATTTCGGGGCGGGGGTAGTAAAAAATGAGCCCCTCATGAGGCGTTTCTTTAGCTTGCTTAAACGGTCTGTTATAAGCTTTCAAAAAAACCAGGGCATCCTGTTATCGGGGGCAGTCGCCTATTATACCCTGCTATCCATTATTCCGCTTTTTGCCTTGTTGCTTACCGGCTTGTCCCATTTTTTTGAAGAACAGCAACTACTTGATATTGTGCAAAAAAACCTGAGCCTGATCATGGGAGAGGAATCAAGCGTGCTAACCAGCCAGATTGCAACGTTTATTGAGCATCGTGATACGGTTAGCTGGGTTGGTTTACTGGTGTTATTATTTTTTAGCTCCATGGCATTCACGGTGCTTGAAAATGCCATGTCAGTGATCTTTTTCCATCGGGTAAAAATCCACCGGCGGCATTTCCTGGTGTCTGCCATTATCCCTTATTTGTATATATTGATGCTGGGTGTGAGCATTTTAATTATCACACTCATTAGTGGCGCGTTACAGTTACTGGATCAAACCCATATCACCCTGTTTTTCTGGAGCTGGCAATTAAATGAGTTAAGCGGTGGTTTTTTATATGCGCTCGGAATGATTGGTTTAACGTTGCTGTTAACCTCGTTTTACATGGTTATGCCCGTTGGCAAAATTTCGTTTCGGCATGCACTGGTGGGTAGTTTTGCTGTGATGGTTTTATGGGAAATTGTACGCCATATCATGGTCTGGTATTTTTCCACGCTATCTATGGTCAACCTGGTTTACGGCTCATTGGCTACCGCTATTGTCGCGTTGGTATTCCTTGAAATGGCCGCTATTATCCTGTTGTTTGGTGCGCAGATTATTGCCGAGTATGAACGATTTGACCATGGGGAGCGCGAACACAGGAACCGGCAGGGCTTTAACACCTAGTGCTAAGCTTATCAGGAAGAAAAATTCAAATCGACCATGAATTGGTCAGACATGCTTTCCAGCGTATCCTGGACAGTCTCGGGTGAGATATTTTCTGGCAATCCGAGCTTGAGCCTGGCACTGAATAGTGTGCCACCCGACATGCTGGCTTCTTTGACTTTACTTTCCAGCTCTTCGATATTGACATTCAGCTCAGCCAGTTGCCGGGTAATATCATGGATAATCCCCGGCCTATCCTGACCCAGTAATTCCAGGTCAAGTGTTTGCACGGGTTTTACAGCCGAGTCGGGTGATGTTTTTTCGATCAGTATTTGAAAACCATCTTGTTGTAAGGCTTGTAGCGCATTAGTGATTTTATCTACCTGGCCTTCGGCTACTGATACATGTACCAAACCAGCAAATTTACCCGCCAGGTGTGCCATACTGCTTTCTGTCCAGCTTCCCTGGAATTGATTCAGTGTCTCTGATAATGTTTTTACCAGGCCTGGGCGATCAGGCCCAAGGATAGTGATAACGAGTGAAACTTGCATGTCAGATCCTGTTACATTGATATTAAGATTAAGATTCCATTGTAAGTCAAAGTGAAATGACTACAACTGTTTTTGTTGCTTATACAGAATACATGGATTCAAACAGCGTACCAAATAGCAGTTTGCTGACAGCTAAAAACTCATCGGCAAACAATTCTTCATGGCTTAGATCCCGATATAAGAGCCAGTTTTCAAATTTGTCTTTTTCGCTGTGGCCAAAATAATTATTTTCCCAACTGGTAATCGCGGTTTTAATGTCTGGTTTTTGCGGATTTTTTTCAATCATTTTCAGGGCTGGTTTTGGGAAGAATTTCAAGGGGAAATGTAAACCCTGCCAATAGTATTCAAGCAAGTTACCCAATTGTTGCCGTGCATCTATTACTGGAATCAGGCTGAATGATTGTTCAGGTGAATAGAAGTGGCTGGTGGTGTTATCATCGGTATGTGCATTGAGGACTAAATGGTTTAACCACAGCGTTATCATCTCTTTGGTGTAGGGTTGTCCGGTGTGGATGATATGCTGTTCAATACCGTTTTTATCGGTTGGTATATCCAGATGCCTGATTTTTCCTGATAACGTAAACCCATCAATAGTTAGTTTAATGGCGCATGTTTGCTGGGGCATAGTAGCCGGTAATTGCCGCACAAATGTTTCAATCAGCTGTTGTTCATGGGAAAAATCCTGATCACCAATATTACCATAGGGTAAAAGCCCTTTTGCACGGGATACTTGAATGGCATTTGCGGTGTCCATTTGCTGATCTGACTCAGTGGCTTGATGATATGAGGCGGTTAACAGCTGATCCCTGATTTTTACATCATCAAAGCGGGCTAATTCAAAAGGTTCCCGTATTGAGAGCAACAGTTCATTGTCATAGGTCTGGATTGAAAAGCGTTGCTTTAAAAAGCTGCGTGCCGGGTTGATAAAGAAGTTGATGAAGTCATCGACTGATACCTGTTTATGTTGATCATCCAGTGCTTTCAGTGGTTTACTGATAAAATTATCTGACGCTGCAGATGAAGCCCCGGCAGCGCGTTGCTGATAAAGGCTGGCGTATTCACTGGCATAAGAAAACAGTGCCGGATCGTTGCCAAAATAACGCGGGCTAAATGACTGTAAAGGGTGTTTTATGATCCAATGCTCGCTAGAACCCGGCGTGGCTGTGTAATCATTGAGTGATTCGAGTAATTCGCTGACCAGAACGGAGGGTGGCAAAGTGCTGTTGTCTTTGATACTTTGCCCCATAAAACTGATGATCAGCTTCTGGCGTGCAGCCAGGATGGATTCCAGGAACAGGTAGCGGTCTTCATCGCGTCGTGAGCGGTCGCCTTTACGGGGTTTGTTTGCCATCAAATCAAAACTGTGGTGTGTATCCTGGCGCGGAAAATCACCATCATTCATACCGAGTAAAACAACGACTTTAAAAGGGACACTGCGCATCGGAACCAGGGCGCAGAAGGTGATACCATAGCCTAAATATTGCTCATTACCGCTTATTTCCAGAAGGCTGTTTTTAATGATTTTACGCATCACGGGGAAGGGTAGTTCTGCATCAAGTTCGGCAAGTTCAATCTGTTGCCCAAGGCTATCAAGCATTTCCAGCAAGGCACTGTAATCATCATTTTCATCAAACAAATCTTTGATCAAGTAGCGTATTTTTTGCAACCAGTCCTGTAGGGTAAGACACTGGGAAGACCATTCATCCAGGCGAAACAGGCTATCGGTAAATTGTTTCAGGCTTGCCAGTATTTGCGCAGTGGAACCTTCAATGTGATCAAAGGGAAGTAGTGGTAAGTGATTATGATATTCTGAATCCGGCGTAAATAAAAGTTCACCCGGCATCATGTAACCGAGCAACATACGTTCCAACGCATAACGCCAGGTATGTTCTGCGGTATTGGGTAAGTTGTTTTTGCTGCGGGATGTTGCACTAATCCCCCAGCGAATATTGGTTGACCGAGCCAGCTCGCGGCAGGTAACAACATCGTGCGCTTGCAGATTAAAACGTTTGCGAATTGACTCATAATCCAGCAACTCAAAGACGGACTCAACATCAAAACGGGTTTCGTTTAAATCCATGATTTTTAGCATCGCTTCGATCATCTGCTGAGCATGAGCAGGGCTTTTATCTGCAATGCTAAAAGGCAATGTCTGGGTGGAATGTGCCGCCACCGGGCTGGAAAACACTGACTCGATATAGGGCGCGTATTGGTCAACATCAGGCATCATTACAATAATATCAGCAGGCGCAATATCAGGTTGTTGCTGTAAAATATCCAGTATTTGATCATGCAACACCTCCACTTCCCTAAGCGGCGTATGGCAGGCATGAAACTGGATAGAGCCATCAGCGGATAAAGAGCCTTCAGTCTCATCAACTAAAGCACCATCAACCCCCAGTCGCTGAGTCACAGGATAGCGCAAATCCAGAATATCCTGCTGCACATGCTGCAACAAGGTATCGGGTTGTTGATTCACTTGCCATTGGTCAATAACCTGGATGTCGGGTAATTCGAGGCATTGATCAAGAAAATCACGCCCCTGTTTACCCATCGAAGCCAGTAGCGGGTTACCCGATTCATAATAGGCCTGTTCTGTAGCATCCAGCCTGGCAATCTGTTTTTCAGATAGAATATCACCCCAGTATTCCTGGCATGGATTGATAATAAACAGGTGGATATCAATCCTTTTACCCAGTTCACCCAGCAAACGCAGGTAACCCGGAGAGAGGGCTGACAGGGAGAAAAAAGAGACACGTTCGGGTAACATGTTTACCGTGTTGCTAGATGAATGCGCCCCAAGCGCCTGAATAAATTGATCCTGCATGGAAAGCCAATGGACCAGCCCGTTTTCAGTGACTATTTTTCGCCACAGGCGTGCCTGCCAGTTGTTTTTCAAGAGCTCATCATTATCAACAGATTCCCATTGATGAATCCAGTCATCCCGGTAAAACAGATAGTGGTCAAGCTGTTGCGAGAGCTCCAGGGCAAGATGCCAGGCATTGGTTTCATCGTTTAGGTAGTGTGCAATTTCTGGAAAATCATCCTCATGGTCATTCAGGCAATCAATGAAAAGCTGCAATAGCCGCCAGCGTAATACGGTTGGCTTGCAAGGATCGTGATCAGGTAAATCAGGCAGCACGCTACGTAATGTTTGCCACATGAATTCAGCCGGAAACAGTGTCTCCATGTTAGCGCTAATGCCAGTATAATCGGCAACCTGAAGCGATAACCAGCGCGCCATGCCGGCATTTTGTACAATAACCGTCTCACGCTCAAAAACACTTTTTATTGACCGGGGCTGCTGGCTGACCATGCAAAATTGCTTTGCCAGTTGTTCCAGTTGATTGCTTGTGTGAAGATAGAGCATGGACGGGTATTTTCAGCCAGGTTGAATGTTAAAGATTTTACACGAATATGCCAGGCTTGGCGTTTAAATTAACGGATTATCACTCATCATATCGGGTGTAAACTCGGCCAGTTCACTGAGTTTTTTCTCATCGAGAATGCTTAAACGCTTCTTATGGCATTGAATCAGTTTTTCATCCATCAATTCCTTTATGACACGATTAACATGTACATTGGTCAAGCCGACTGCGTCCCCAATATCTTCCTGGGTAATGGGGAATTCAATACTCTGTGAGCTTACATGGTAACTATTCTTAATCTGATTTTGTACCCGGTAAAAAAGCTCCAGCAAAACGAAGGCGACACTCTCTTTGGCTGTTTTACGACCTGCTGCGATCAAATGATTTTGGCAAAGCGACATGTCCCTGGACTCCATATTAAGAAGTCTTAGTGCGATTTCATGGTTGTCTATTAACATGTTTTTTAAATCGTTGCGTGGAAATGCGCATAAAATAGATTCTGTTACCGTTCCCGCCGAATGGGAAATAATGCCACTGGCATTGGTTTGATAGCCCATTAAATCACCGGGTAATAAAAAGCGTAGTATTTGTCGCTTTCCGGTATTGCTGATTGTTTTATATAATATGGCCCAGCCACTATAGAGGGTATAAATAAAATCATGGCTTTCTCCCTCCTGGAATATGCGTGACCGCGCAGGTAGCCTGATTTGGTTTTTTCGATAGTCTTGTGTCTGTTCAAGGCGCTCTTTAGGAACCCCTTTAAATAATGATACATTGCGAATAGGGCATTTTGTACATTCAGTAAATGAAACTGATTGCTTATGTGTAGCTTTGTGATTCATCCTTATTAACCATATTAATCTATTTATTTATATGGATATTAACCTATGTTAACCCATCTTTATTTTTTCTAATTTTCTATGATTAAAGTCAAATTTATGGTCTACATTTAATTGTAATCCATGACAAATAGCAGGGTTAATCTATGTTAGTAACATGATTTTTTTCCTGGGTTAGACTATTTCTCATAGATTTATATGTTTTGTCGTCTGCATTTAATTATCGAGTTCCTGTAAGTGATAGCACGCTTACCTGGATATAAACGAAATACGACAGGATTTTTGTGAGGTCGTGTCAAAAGGCATAAGGATGACCGGGCATTTTTCTATTAAAGCATCAAGTCACTTTCTTCTCCCGCCGCTAGGGAGTGTATTAAATATGATAGTAATTATCATAAATGAGGAGAACCACCGCTATGAAAATATCAAGCACATGGAAGCTTTTGGTTGGTGCATTTGTACTGATTGCTTCCAACACAAGTTGGGGTGCAGCAAAAGAGCCACCGGCAGAAATGTCTGCAGAAACACAGGAATGTGTTGCCTGCCACAAGAAAAACAATCCGGGAATTGTACAACAATGGGGTTCGAGTAAACATTATCGCGCCAATGTCGGTTGTTACGAATGTCACCAGGCGGATGCCAGTGACCCGGATGCGTTCATCCATGATGATAAAAAAGTGAAGAAAAACATCTCAATTATCGTTTCACCCAAAGATTGTTCAAATTGTCATGCCAAAGAAGTTAAACAAGCAGAAGAGTCGCATCACGGTGCCGCTGCCAATATACTCGCTTCGCTTGATAACTTGCTTGCCGAAGTCATTGAAGGTAATAGCGACTTTGTGACGGAAGGATTTCCAAAAGGTAATTCAGCAGCCGCTGTCTCAGGTTGTTGGCAATGTCATGGTTCCATCGTCAAAGTCAATGAAGGTGGTGAGTTAGACCCTGCAACCTGGCCTAATACGGGTATTGGCCGTATCAACCCGGATGGTTCCAAAGGTTCTTGTACGGCTTGTCATGCGCGTCACCAGTTCTCTGTTGCACAGGCACGTGAACCGGATACCTGTGGTAAATGCCACTTAGGGCCTGACCATCCTCAAAAAGAGATTTATGAGGAGTCCAAACATGGTATACAGTTTGCTTCACATAAAGACAAAATGAACCTGGATAACCCTAAATGGATTGCCGGCGAAGATTATTTTACCGGCCCTACCTGTGCCACCTGTCATATGAGTGCGACGCGTAACCTGCCTGTAACCCATGATGTGGGTACGCGTATTTCCTGGAATAACAAACCACCTATCTCGGTTCGCCCCGAAGTGGTTGATGCCAAAATGGGATTGCCCGGTGCTAACCTCGGTTGGGAGCAACGCCGCGAAGATATGCAGGATGTCTGTTCCAGTTGTCACAATGACGAATACATAGAAAGCTTCTACATGCAGTATGACGGTTTGATTACACTTTACAACGAGAAGTTTGCCAAGCCTGGTATGGCGCTTGCCAAATTAGCCAAGCCACTGCTAAGACCCGCTAAATTCAGTAACAAGCTGGACTGGATATGGTTTGAATTATGGCATCATGAAGGCCGTCGTGCCCGCATGGGTACTGCCATGATGGGGCCAGACTATACACATTGGCACGGTACTTATGAGGTTGCCCAACACTTCTACATCAAGTTTATTCCAGAACTGGAGCATCTGGTCGAAAAAGGCGCTGCATCGAAAGACCCCAAGAAGCAGGCTGCTGCAAAAGCACTGAAGGCCAAGCTGGATGAGGTTCTCAATAGCGACAACCATAAATGGTATAACGATAAGCTGACGGAAAAACAAAAAGCGACACGTAAAGCCGCCGTTGAACAATCCAAGGCTAAATATGGTTTAGGCAAAAAATAGCATGACCCAAACCAGTTAAAAACCATAAGACAAGCCCTCTATTGATGTTCTGGTCAGTAAGAGGGCTTTTTTATCCCTATTTCTTCAGGCTCAATGCCTGATAAACCGCTAGGAGGTTTCGTAATGGCACATGACAAGCTTAAGGATCAGTCCAGACGAGATTTTATGAAAAACAATGCAATTGCTGCAGCTGCCACCGCTGCTGGCGTTAGCATACCCGTTAAAATAGCACTCGCCAAAGATGCTGCAAAGGATGCAAAACAGGATGATGGTATCCGCTGGGACAAGGCACCTTGCCGCTTTTGTGGAACCGGCTGTAGTGTACTGGTCGGCCACAAGGATGGCAGGGTGGTTGGTACACAGGGTGACCCGGAAGCACCCGTTAACAAAGGGCTTAACTGCATTAAAGGTTATTTCCTGTCAAAAATACTTTATGGTAGTGACCGTCTGACAACACCGTTACTGCGTAAAACCAATGGTAAATATGATAAAAACGGTAAATTTGAAGCCGTTTCCTGGGACGAAGCCTTCGATGTCATGGCACAAAAATGGAAAGCCGCCATAAAAAACGACATGAAAAAGAACAAAGGCAAGCCGGTTGACAAAATCACCTCCAGTGTCGGCATGTTCGGTTCGGGGCAATGGGCTATCTGGGATGGTTATGCAGCCTCCAAACTATTCAAAGCCGGTTTCCGTTCCAATAATATTGACCCGAATGCACGTCATTGTATGGCCTCAGCCGTGGGTGCTTTCATGCGCGCCTTTGGTATTGATGAACCGATGGGTTGTTATGATGACCTGGAACACGCAGATGCCTTCGTACTGTGGGGTTCCAATATGGCAGAGATGCACCCGATTTTGTGGTCACGCCTGACGGATCGCCGCCTGACCCATGAAGACGCAGAAGTGCATGTGCTTTCAACCTATGAACACCGCAGTTTTGAGCTGGCAGATAATGGCATGATTTTCGAGCCGCAAACTGATATGGCAATTCTTAATTATATTGCTAATTACATTGTAAGCAATAAGCTCTATGATCAGAATTTTATCGACAAACATGTTAATTTTAAAAAGACGCCCACCGATATCGGTTATGGCTTACGCCCCGAACATTCGCTTGAAAAGAAAAAGAAAGGCAAGGGTGGCAAACTCTCCGGGATTAGTTTTGAGGAATATGCAAAATCACTAGAGCCTTATACGCTAGAGTATGTCAGTGAATTATCTGGCGTACCTGCAAACCGTCTTAAACGTCTAGCTAAACTTTATGCTGACCCGAAAAAGAAAATTGTTTCTTACTGGACTATGGGTTTTAACCAGCATACCCGCGGCGTATGGACAAACGGTTTGATGTATAATGTGCATTTATTAATGGGTAAAATATCCGAGCCCGGTAATGGCCCATTTTCCTTAACCGGACAACCCTCTGCCTGTGGTACGGCGCGTGAGGTAGGTACATTTTCCCACCGTTTACCCGCAGATTATGTGGTCAAGAAAAAGTCACACCGTGACCTGGCGGAAAAAATCTGGAACCTGCCGGAAGGAACCATCCCCGGCAAGGTGGGTTACCATGCCGTTCTGCAAAGCCGTATGCTCAAAGATGGCAAGCTCAATGCCTATTGGGTCATGTGTAATAACAATATGCAGGCTGGCCCCAATACCAATGATGAAACCTATCCGGGCTGGCGCAACCCAAAGAACTTTGTGGTCGTTTCAGACCCTTATCCAACTGTTTCTGCGCAAGCGGCAGACTTGATTTTACCCACTGCCATGTGGGTTGAAAAAGAAGGAGCGTTTGGTAACGCGGAGCGCCGTACACAATTCTGGCGCGAACAAACCAAGGCACCAGGTGATGCCAAGTCAGACCTTTGGCAATTAATGGAGTTTTCCAAACGTTTTAAAGTGGAAGATGTCTGGCCTGCTGATTTAATTGCCAAATCGCCTAAGCTTAAAGGTAAAACACTTTACGAGGTGCTCTATAAAAACGGCTCAACGGATAAATATCCCAAGCAAAAAATTACCGATGAAAAGGGTAATGTGTATGGAAATCACGAATCCGAAGATTTTGGTTTCTACGTGCAAAAAAGCCTGTTTGAAGAATACCGCCGTTTCCAGCAAGAAGGTCCCAAGAAAGGACACGAACAGGCTGAGTTTGATGCCTACCACAAGGCACGCGGCATCCGTTGGCCGGTCATTAATGGCAAAGAAACACTGTGGCGCTATCGGGAAGGCTACGACCCTTATGTTAAAAAAGGCGAGGGCCTTAAGTTTTATGGTAAAAAAGACGGCAAGGCCAATATCATAACCGCGCCGTATGAGCCGCCACCCGAAGTACCCAACAAGGAACATCCTTTCTGGATGGTCACCGGCCGGATACTGGAACACTGGCACACAGGTTCGATGACGCGACGAGTACCCGAGCTATACCGCGCCGCACCGACCGCCAAGCTTTTTATGAATATTACCGATGCCAGTAAAAAGGGTCTGCGCGCTGGTTCCATCGTTAAGGTTAAAAACTCACGGGGTGAAATAACCGCGATGGTTGAAACCAGGGGGCGTAATAAAATGCCGCCGGGTGTGGTGTTTATTCCGTTTTTTGATGCCAGGCGTTTGGTTAATAAGCTCATTCTGGATGCGACCGATCCCTTATCCAAAGAAACGGATTACAAGAAATGTCCCGTTGATATTATCAAAGTCTAATAAAGGAGCTATGGTTATGAATAAGTTTAGCAAAGCCTTAAGCTCTGCTGCTGCACTTGCCATGTTAGTTATCGGAATGGTATCTGTTGCACAGGCAGGCGATGAGGCAATACGCTCATTAAGGGGAGTTCATGGCATCAATGAACTCTCTGAAGCGCCCATGTCGGCAAACGTCATTTTGCCGGAAAAAGGCATTCACCCACGTGATATTCCACACCAGCCACCCTTGATACCACATAAAACGGATAAAACCCGCATCAGTTTAATGAAAAACCAATGCCTGGGTTGTCATGGTAAACTCGAGTTCAAGGAAGTCGGTGCGACTGAAATAGGCAAGAACCATTATATTAACCGTGCAGGTAAGACCTTGGGACATATATCGACGCGCTACTATTTTTGTACGCAGTGTCATGCACCTCAGGAGAACCTGAAACCGCTAGTCACAAACAATTTCAAGTCGATTGTTAAAAAAGCAGACAGGATACATGTTAAAGAAAGCCGTAAAAAACTGATAGAAGAGCTCAATCATGACCTGCAAAAGCATCAAAAATAATC
>CAZPEE010000011.1:9190-20357 GCA_964585525.1 uncultured Cocleimonas sp. | reverse complement strand
ATACTATATCTATATCCGAGTCTGTGGTCGTTAATTAGTTCAAAAATGGTTTTCCATTTTTGTGTTAATCTCTGATCTGTTAGGATGATGCGCTTGATATTTATACGCCTTTTAACGAATGTTTTGAGTAAACCGGAGAAAGTATAAAAGTGGCTAACCCTGAATTTAAGACAGCTGACCTTTGTGATGACTATTCTGAAAATGGCACATTGCAAATTTGTGCGCCGATTTTCAAGGACTTTGGCGGGCGTGTCAGCTTTCATGGCAAGGCGCATACCATTTCCTGTTTTGAGGATAATTCCATGGTACGGGAAGCGGTTTTCATGGATGGCAAGGACGAAAATGGCAATGGAAAAGTGCTGGTTGTCGATGGTGGTGGTTCGCTTCGCCACGCATTGATGGGCGATATGCTAGCTGCCAAGGCGCTACAAAATGGCTGGTCTGGCGTTATACTGAATGCGCCGATTCGTGATAGCGAAGAAATTGGCAGGCTGGACCTGGGCGTTAAGGCCTTGTGTACCTTTCCACTCAAAAGTCATAAAAAAGGATTGGGCGTTCACCACGCCCCAGTATCGTTTGCTGGTGTTTTATTTCACGATGGTGATTATATTTATGCCGATGAAGATGGTGTGCTGTGTAATCCTGAAGCATTTTCGATCGACTGAATGATTCACCGTGCATGAAAGTTAGCGTTTTAATAGTGCATAGGCTAATAAAGCAAACCCTGTTCCACCAATAATCAAGCCAAAGAATGACAGGCTGCCAAAGGATGCCAGTTCTGTATTGCTCAAAGCTGCGCTAACCATTAAGGTTGCTCCTGTTAGGGTCAACACTGTTTTCCGGTTGCTTGACTTGATTTCTTTGCGCAGTTCTTCCAGCTGCCTGGATTGCAGTTGCATATTCAGTTCTTTGTCGTGCATCTGGCGGATCACTTCGTTGACCATCACCGGCATCTGGGGTAGTTGTTCAATGAATTTTGGCAGGTTCTCTTTTGCGCCTTTGAACAGGTGGCGTATGCCGACCTGCTCGTCCATCCAGCGTTGCAGGAAGGGTTTGGCGGTCGCCCACAGGTCTAAATCGGGGTAAAGTTCGCGCCCCATGCCCTCGATATTCAGCAAGGTTTTTTGCAAGAGAACCAGTTGTGGCTGCACTTCCATATTGAAACGCCGCGCTGTCTGGAACAGGCGTAGCAGCAGTTTTCCGTAGGAAATTTCTTTGATGGGTAGCTGGAAAATAGGCTCGCAGACGGTACGGATTGCGGCTTCAAATTCATTCGCCTTGGTCTCGGCGGGAACCCAGCCGGATTCGATGTGTGCTTCGGCGACACGTTTGTAATCACGGTTGAAAAAGGCGTGTAAGTTCTCTGCTAAATAGCGCTGGTCTTCGGGTGTCAGTGTGCCAACGATGCCAAAATCAACCGCAAGGTAGCGCGGGTTTTCCGGGTGACTTTGCTCCACAAAAATATTGCCGGGGTGCATGTCTGCATGGAAGAAATTGTAGTTAAACACCTGGGTAAAAAAGATTTCTACGCCGCGCTCACCCAGCACTTTCATATTGGTTCCGTTAGCCTTGAGGCGCTCAACATCACCAATCGGGATGCCGTAAATACGCTCCATCACCAAGACGTCTTTAACACAATAATCCCAGTAGACTTCGGGTACATAAATATCGTCGAATTGCCCGTTTTTACCTTTCGAATTACGCCGTAGCTGGCTGGCATTGGCGGCTTCGCGGGCTAAATCAAGTTCGTCGATAATTGTTTTTTCGTATTCTTCAACCACTTCAACGGGTCGTAGGCGTTTTCCAATATCGCTAAAGCGATGTACCATGCGTGCAATCAGGTACATCAAGTCAATATCGTGGCGGATGGTTTTTTCAATGCCGGGGCGTACCACCTTAACAATCACATCTTCGCCACCGGGCAGTGTGGCGGCATGTACCTGTGCGATGGAGGCTGATGCCATGGGTGTTTCGTCAAAAGTTTTAAAAAGCTCGGTGACGGGCTTTTGCAGTGATTTTTCAATGATTTTACGGGCTTCCTCACCACAGAAGGGAGGTACATCATCCTGAAGTTTTGCCAGTTCATCGGCAAGGTCTTCGGGTAGCAGGTCGCGCCGGGTTGAAAGCACTTGTCCAAATTTTACAAATACCGGGCCAAGGTCTTCCAGCGCTTTGCGGATGCGTTCGCCACGAGGAGCGCGTGGCTTGCTTTTGTTCCAGTTCCAGGGGGAGAGGTGGTAGATAAAACCGAGCGGGCGAAACAATGGAATCGCGTACACAAATTCATCCAGGTTGTGGCGAATCAGTATGCGGTTAATGAATAACAAGCGTGAAAGTTGTGGGAACAGACGGGTGAATAGATTCATTGTTATTTTTCTGGTTTGCTTGATTTGGAGGTTTTCTTCTGTGTTTTTTTATTCTCAAGTTCATGCTTAAGTTTATTCTCAGCTTTCTTTTCAAGTAGCAATTTAATCCGTGCTTCAAGGCGATCTACAGCCATGCGTGCCTGGTCAACCTGATCCATAAAGAAATTGATTTCGCTGTCGGTGGGGGTTAGCCTGGCTTCTTCGCTCAGATATTCGCCTGTGTTCATGCGCATGGCGTCAAGGCTTTCTTTGATCCACTCAGAAGAGCTTCTGGCTGCTTCGCCTGCCTGGTGTGCAACGGTATCGCCAACAAGCCTGGACAAGAACTCTTCCCAGTCAATATCGACTTCACGCAGGATTGCGCTAAAATGCTCCGCAACACGGCTGTCGCCTTTAATTTCCACATCGCTTTTGAGTAGTGTTTCGCCGGCATTACTGGCGGTGCCAAGCCGCATTAAAGCCAGCGGGGAGCCTGTGATTGTGGCATCAACTTCGCCATCATCCGGGTAGCGGCCCAATACCTCAATCCCTTGTTGGGAGGGCAGGAAATACAGCTTTGTATCTAGTCCGGTAATATGCAGGCAGATGATTTTGCCTTCAAGTTTGGCAAAGCGGGGCAGTGTTTCATCATCCAGTTTAAGCCAGGCATTCATGGCGGTTTCGATGCTGGCAAGCAGTGCAACAGGGATTTGCATGGTGTTGTCCAAAACAGCCTTAAAACTTGTAGCCAGTATGCAGCGCGACAATGCCGCCGGTCATGTTATGGTAACTAACGCGCTCAAAACCCGCATCTTCCATCATGCCTTTTAGCGTTTCCTGATCCGGGTGCATGCGAATTGACTCTGCCAGGTATCTGTAACTTTCTGCATCATTGGCAACCAGCTTGCCAATCAGCGGTAACAATTTAAAAGAGTATTGGTCGTAGATGGTGTTTAAGCCGGGCAAAACTGGTTTGGAAAATTCCAGTATCATCAATTTACCGCCGGGTTTAAGTACACGGTACATCGAACGTAAAGCAGCATCTTTATCGGTTACGTTGCGCAAACCAAAAGCAATGGTGATAATGTCGTACATGTTGTCATCAAAAGGCAGGCATTCGGCATTCGCCTGGACATATTCAATATTGCCCGCAATGCCCATGTTAGTCAGCCTTTCCCGACCGTTTTCCAGCATCGAACCGTTGATGTCAGAGAGCGTTACCAGGCCGTCTTGACCAACGATACGCGCAAATTTGGCAGCCAGGTCACCTGTGCCGCCGGCAAGGTCGAGTATTTTGTCGCCTTTTTTAGCACCCGATGTTTCGATGGTATAACGCTTCCACAAACGATGCACACCAGCAGACATCAAATCATTCATAACATCGTATTTATCCGCTACCGAGTGAAACACATCGGCTACTTTGCTGGCTTTGTCGGCTTTTGCTACTTTCTGATAGCCAAAATGTGTTGTATTTTGTTCAGATGAAGGATGATCAGTTTGCTGTGACATATTGATTCCATTGGAGGAAGGGGTTAAAAAATAGGCAACTCATGCCTGTTTAATTCGCTATGATTGTACCAAGGATTGAATCTGTCAACTAATGATGAATCATGTTTTTGCAAAAAAGGATTAATTTCAAGGAGAGATAAAAATGAAATCACTATTCTTATCAACCGTGCTATTACTTGGTAGCCTGTTTGCACTGCCAGCTTTTGCCTGGCCTGAAGTAGACCATATGAATATGTGTGGGCCAGCGACCAAATTGGTTCGCGCCTACAACGGTTCTTCGCAAGGCTTTGCGCAACGCGACCGTTATATTGCAAAACGTGGCAATGCCTATTATTTGCGCACAAATTGCCCGAATATCAAGGCTCCGGTCAAAAAAGCCAGGACTAAAGCAGTCAAACGAAACAAGGCTGTTGTTTATAAGAAAAAAACTAACGTGGGAAAAACTGCAAAAGCAAGCAAGAGCGCCAGGGTCAAAAAGATCACCAAACGATTACGCAGTGGCTACAAAAGCAAATATGACGAACATGCAGATTGCGCCAGGGTAGACCGCGTGAATGGCTATGGCAGACCTGTGCGGGTTGTACGCAGACGTTAAACCAAACGGCATAGACTCCTCATAGACACTCATAGAGGCGCGATGGTCTATACCCATCTAGTGCTCCATCAAACCAATATTGATGGAGTACTAACCCGAATATCTCATGAAGGCGGTTATTGTTTGGAAATAACCCAATAATATCAAGCAGTTGATAAGAGGAATAACGAATTTTAAAAATCACGGCGTGTACCTGAATGGCTTTAGCTACAGAAGCACATGCGGAAGGTCACGGAAGAAAAGGGCACAACATCATAATATCATAATCGCCCATCAACTTCGGTATTTGGGAGCAGGTATTTAATATCATAAACAATATGTTGTTCCCGGCCTAATGCGTGAATACCCTTGCTGCCCATTTTTTTGAATTCATTGTGTGCTACAGCGATTATAATCGCGTCATAGCTCCCTTTTTGTGGTTTTTTGATCAGGGTTTGGTTTAGTTCGTTTTGTGCTTCTTTTTTATCGACCCAGGGGTCATAAACGTCGACATTTGCGTGGTATTCTTTGAGTGCTTTGATTAGATCTATGATTCGGGTATTGCGTATGTCCGGGCAATTTTCCTTGAAAGCTAATCCCATGATGAGGATGTTGGAGTCGACAATTTGAATGCGTTTTTTGGTGAGTAATTTTATAACGAAATCGGCGACGGTTTCGCCCATGCGGTCATTAATACGGCGACCTGCAAGGATGACCTCGGGGTGGTAGCCCAGTTCTTGTGCTTTATGCGTTAGGTAATAGGGGTCTACGCCAATACAATGTCCGCCAACCAGTCCTGGGCGGAAGGGCAGGAAGTTCCATTTGGTTCCGGCGGCTTCCAGGACTTCTTCTGTGTCAATACCAAGCTTGTTGAAAATGAGTGCCAGTTCATTGATGAGTGAAATATTCAGGTCGCGCTGGGTGTTTTCGATGACTTTTGAAGCCTCGGCAACCTTGATACTGCTTGCCTTGTGCGTGCCTGCGGTAATAATGCTACTGTATAGTTTATCAACAAAATCTGCTATTTCGGGTGTTGATCCTGAGGTGACTTTTTTGATGGTGGGCAGGCGATGTGTTTTGTCGCCAGGGTTGATCCGTTCGGGGCTGTAGCCTGCAAAAAAGTCCTGGTTAAAGGTCAGGCCGGATTCCTTTTGCAGAATTGGAACGCAGACTTCTTCGGTTGCGCCGGGGTAAACAGTGGACTCGTAAATGACAATATCGCCCTTTTTTAATATTTTTCCAAGGCTGGCACTGGACTTTTTGAGCGGCCTAAGGTCAGGGCGTTTGAATTCATCAATTGGGGTAGGGACGGTCACAATATAAACAGTGCAGTCCCGGATATCGTCGATTTGATCTGTGTAGTTTAACGTTGAGGCCTGCGCCATTTCTTCCGGTGAAGCTTCCAGTGTACTATCGACACCAGATTTGAGTTCTGCAACCCTTGTTCTGTTGATATCGTAGCCAGTCGTAGGGAATTTCTTGGCAAACTCAATGGCTAAGGGAAGCCCCACATAGCCGAGGCCTATGATTGCGATTTTTGTGTTTTCTGGAATCATGAGGTTACGAATCACTGCCAAACAAGTCGCGGGTGACAACTTTGTCTTTAATATCCTGTATCTCATCAGAAAGGCGGTTGGCTACGACTACATCAGTACTTTTCTTAAATTCTTCTAAATCATTCACAACCCGTGAATTAAAGAAGTCACTGTCGTCAAGTTCCGGCTCAAAAACGACGACTTCGATGCCTTTGGCTTTAATCCGCTTCATGATTCCCTGGATGGATGATGCACGGAAATTATCTGAGCCGCTTTTCATAATCAGGCGATAGATACCAACGACCTTTGGGTTTTGTTTGAGTACAAGGTCGGCAATGAAGTCTTTGCGGGTTCTGTTGGATTCGACAATGGCATTAATCAGGTTACTGGGGACATCCTGGTAGTTGGCACGTAGTTGTTTGGTATCTTTTGGTAGGCAATAACCACCATAGCCAAAGGATGGGTTGTTGTAATGGTCGCCAATGCGTGGATCAAGGCCGACGCCTTCAATGATTTGCCTTGTGTCCAGTCCATGCACCTGGGCATAGGTATCCAGTTCGTTAAAATAGGCGACACGCATGGCAAGGTAGGTGTTGGAGAATAACTTGATCGCTTCGGCTTCTGTTGAGTCGGTGTAAAGCACCGGTATATCGTCTTTGATTGCGCCTTCTACAAGCAGTTTTGTAAAGGTTTCGGCGCGCTTTGATTGCTCGCCAACGATGATACGGGAAGGGTGAAGGTTATCGTAGAGTGCTTTGCCTTCACGCAAAAACTCAGGTGAGAAAATCAGGTTTTGAGTCCCTAGTTCTTCTTTGATGCGTTTGGTGTAGCCGACTGGTACAGTTGATTTGATGACCATGGTTGCATCCGGGTTAATGCGCATGACATCGTTAATAACGGATTCCACCGTTGATGTATTAAAGTAGTTGGTTTCCGGGTCATAATCGGTTGGCGTTGCGATGATGATAAAGTCCGCATTTTTATACGCGGCTTCTTTATTCAGGCTTGCCTTAAAATTGAGGGGCTTGTTTTTCAGGAAATCTTCAATTTCAGCATCGGCGATAGGTGATATTTTGTCATTAAGCTGAGCGACTTTGAGCGGGTCAATATCCAGCGCGATGACTTCATTATGCTGCGCCAGTAAAACGCCATTGGAGAGACCAACATAGCCGGTGCCGGCAATGGCGATTTTAAATTGTTTTGATGGCTTCATGATTTAAAAAATTCTGTTAAGGTTTTAACCTGGCGCGTTGATTTCTGGCCTGATTAATCCCTGTTTTTTTAGATTGGTTAAAATATGCCCTACTTCTTCCTCAACAGTCATTGTTGTGGTGTTGATGACCATGTCGGGTTTAATCGGTTCTTCATAGGGTGCGGAGATGCCCGTAAAATTTTCAATTTCGCCATTTCTGGCGCGTTTGTACAGCCCTTTGGGGTCGCGCTTTTCACAGACGTCCAAATCGCAGGCACAGTAAACCTCATAAAAATCACCATGCGGCAAGCGGCTACGAACTTGTTCCCGGTCTTTACGATAGGGCGATATAAATGCCGCTAGTACAATGATGCCTGATTCAACAAAAAGTTTGGCAACCTCGCCAATTCTTCTCATATTTTCATGGCGATCAGACTCGCTAAACGCAAGGTCAGAGCATAGGCCATGCCGGATATTGTCGCCATCCAGAACGGTTACTTTGTGGCCAGAGTCAAACAGTTTTTTTTCAAGTGCATTCGCAAGGGTGGACTTGCCAGAACCTGATAGCCCTGTAAACCATAAGACAAAACTTTTATGCTGGTTCTGTTTTTGTCGGTCTTTACGATCGACCTGGCTGGCATGCCAGAAAACATCATCTGTCATTAATGGCTTCCGCAACCACCGCTACCACAACCACCATCGCCACAACCACCACTGTTATCTTCACCATGGCTGCCACAACCACCTGCGGCATGCGGATGGCCATGTGCAATTTCTTCTTCGGTGGCATCGCGTATATCATTGACCGCAACGTCAAAGTGCAAGGTTTCACCCGCTAGAGGGTGGTTTGCGTCAATGCTGACGGTATCGCCTTCAACACCTGCGATGGTGATGATTTGCGTGCCATGTGCGGTTTGTGCGTGAAATTGTGCGCCGGGTTGTAGCTGGTCATCCGGGATATTTTCAAACATGCTGCGTGGTACTTCTTCGGTTAGCTTTGGGTCGCGAATGCCATAGGCATCTTCGGGCAGGATGGAAACATGAAAACTGTCGCCGACCTGTTTGTCTTGTAATGCTCTTTCCAGGCCGGGAATAATGCCGCCTGCGCCATGCATGTAAAGGAATGGGTTGTTTGTGTCGGCCTGGTCAAGGATTTCATCATCATCGTTTTTGAGTGTGTAGCTTAAGGTTGCAACCTTGTTTTGTGTGATTTTCATGTGGTTTCCTGCACATTAATTGTAAAGTTCGGCTGATTTTACATGTTATGCTTTATTTTTTCTTGCAGATTTTTCAATTAACCTACATTTATGTCAATTCGGCGCATCTTTTATACCCTGGTTCTGTACCTTATTTTTCCTTTTGTGATACTCCGCCTGTTCTGGCGTAGCCGGAAAAATCGTGCTTACCGTCAGCGCATCAATGAGCGCCTGGGCATATTCAAGGCAAGATTTACAAAACCAGTCATCTGGGTTCACACAGTATCAGTGGGAGAAACGATTGCGGCAAAACCGCTGGTTGAAGCCTTGCTCAATCAATATACTGATTATCAATTATTACTCACGTCAACCACACCAACGGGTTCTGCGACAGTGAAGCGTTTATTTGCGGATCGCGTTTTCCATGTTTATTTTCCCTATGATTTACCCGAAATTATTGACCGTTTTTTAAAGCGTGTGCAGCCCAGCTTAGTGATTATTGTTGAAACAGAAATCTGGCCAAACCTTTATGCGGCCTGTGATAAACGCCAAATCCCCATGATGCTGGCGAATGCACGCCTTTCAGAAAAATCGATGCGGGGTTATCAAAAAATCAGTGGTTTGATGCGTGAAACGTTGCAAAGGCTTAACCTTATCGCGGTACGCAGTAGCGATGATGCGAAGCGTTTCAAACAACTTGGAGCGAAGGATAAACAGCTCGTTGTAGCAGGCAATATCAAATTTGACCTTAAACTGGATGATAAACAGCTAGAGCAGGGTAGAAAAAGAAAACAGGCGTGGGGGATAGGCCGGCCTGTCTGGGTTGCGGCAAGTACCCATGCGGGTGAGGAAGAACAATTGTTACGGGTGCATGCCAAGCTGCTGGAAAGAATGCCTGATTGTTTACTGGTGCTGGTGCCACGCCACCAGGAACGGTTTGATTCGGTATTTTCCTTGTGCCAGCAACAAAAGGCTATTCGTGTCGTTCGCCACAGCCAGCTACAATCTTACGAGGCTTTCGATGCAAACCTGGTTTTGGGTGACAGCATGGGTGACATGCAAAGCTGGTATGCGGCTGCCGATGTGGTGTTTATGGGTGGCAGCCTGGTAAAAACAGGCGGGCATAACCCACTGGAAGCGGTGTCACTGGGAAAACCTGTTGTGACAGGCCCGCATGTTTTTAATTTTGAGGATATTTATCCGCTTCTGAAAGAAACAGGTTTTGTCCAGGTTTGTCATGATATAAGTGAGATTGAAATAAGCTTGAGGCGTTTATTATCCCCCACTCTTCAGGATAATATAAGCAACCAGGAGGCAAAAAAATTCATTAAAGAATTTGGCGGTGTTACAAACCGCTTAATGAGTCAGGTTAAGCGGCTTATTTAATAATCCCTTAATCAGGATTTTCTTAAGAATTATTCATCGCCGCAATTTTTCTTTCCATAAGTTCTTGTGGGCTAAGTGAGGATGTATCTTCTGTAGATTCATCATTGGTGCTAGCCTTTTCTTCTTCTCCTTTAACCGGCTCCAGTTCAAGCCCGGCAAGAACATCATTCAATTCACTGGATGTGTCTTCGCCATCGTCAGAATCACTGGCTGCCATAGACACAGGGCTTTCTTCGAGGTTGATTTTAACCTGCAGGTTACTCGGTGAATCCGCGTTTTTGAGTGCTTCTTCCAGCGAGATAATGCCCTGCTTGTACAGTTTGTAAATGTGGCTGTCGAAGGTCTGCATACCAAGGTCTTCAGACTTTTCCATAATTTCCTTGATGGAGTCAATGTCGCCTTTCATGATCAGGTCTTTAATCATTGAGGTGCCAAGCAGGATTTCAATTGCTGCAACGCGTTTTCCATCAACGGTGGGAATCAGTCGCTGTGAAATAAATGCCTGTAAATTCAGCGAAATATCCATCAACAACTGTGAATGGCGCTCTTCCGGGAAGAAGTTGATAATCCGGTCTAGCGCCTGACTTGCGTTATTGGCATGCAGGGTGGAGAGGCATAAATGACCGGTTTCGGCAAAGGCGAGTGCGTGTTCCATGGTTTCCTCGGTACGGATCTCACCAATCAGAATCACATCAGGTGCCTGGCGTAGTGTGTTTTCCAGTGCATCCTGGTAGTTATCCGTATCCACGCCTACTTCTCGCTGGCTGACGATTGATTTTTTGTGCGGATGCACGTACTCGATGGGATCTTCAATGGTAATGATATGACCTGCTGCATGGCTATTACGGTGGTCAATCAGTGCAGCCAGGGATGTTGATTTACCAGAACCTGTTCCGCCAACAAACAATACCAGTCCACGCTTTGCCATAATGACTTTTTTAAGTGTTTCAGGTAGCCCCAAGTCATCCGCATTGGGGATTTCCACCTTGATATTACGGATCACCATGGCAAGGTGTGTGCGTTGTTTGAAAATATTAATCCGGAAACGGCCAATATCAGGCTCATCCAGTGCCAGGTTCATCTCGGGCTTGTGCTCGAACTGCTCCTTTTGCTCGTCATTCATTAAAAAATCAGCGACTTCTGTAAGCTGTTCCGCCGTCATTTTATCTTTGCTGAGTGCTTTTAATTCACCGTTAAATTTAGCGGCAGGAGGCGCATTAAACGTAAGGTATAAATCCGAGCCGTCGTTCTTGACCAGAATACGAAGGAAATTTTTGAAATCCATGATGAAGCCTTTTTTATTATTATTGTTATCTATTTTTTATTTATTATCCGTCTGATTTTAAACGAGCCAAGAAACAGAAAAAAGTAAATTCCGATTAAGGGTGATTGTTTAAGTTATTTTCTCGCCCAGGCGAGGACTCCTTTCG
>CAZPEE010000011.1:2996-9090 GCA_964585525.1 uncultured Cocleimonas sp. | reverse complement strand
CCTAAATATTTTGCTCCTTCTCTATGAGTATGTGCGGATTTGGACTATATTTGACCTATGAACCCATTTTACAGACTTTTTATTATTCACCTGTTTCTAGGAGTATCTCTTGTGTCTAGCGTTAATACTTCAGCTACTCCCATCGAAATCGGCCAGCCAGCACCGGATTTCACACTGTTTGATCAACATAATAAGGCGCAGACCTTAAGCAAAATGCGTGGTCAGTGGGTGGTTTTGTATTTTTACCCCAAGGATGAAACACCGGGTTGCACCGCTGAAGCCTGTAGTTTCCGCGATAACATCGTTGCCATAAAATCTAAAAACACCGCGGTCTGGGGCGTTAGCGTAGATAATAATCAGAGCCATGCCGAGTTTGCAAAACACCACCAATTACCTTTTACCCTGTTGGCTGATCCGGGTGGAAAGGTTGCCAAACGTTACGGCTCTTTGCGCAATTTATTGATTTTCAAGATAGCAAAACGGCATAGTTTTATTATTGATCCACAGGGCAAGGTTGCCAGGGTTTATCGCAACGTGAACCCCAAGGCACATGTGGCTGAAATTATTAAGGATTTACAAGCACTGCAGAAACAATCAGAATTATCGGAAAAATAAGTTTGCCGGGCTTCTCAAGCAGTCGCTAAACGCGCTATGATAGCTTCCTTTCTAGAAGATACTGTTTGGGAATATCGTGAAAAAAATAGGCATTGTCGGCGCAACCGGTTACACCGGTGTTGAGTTATTAAGACTACTTTCTGTTCACCCAGAAGTAGAAATCTCCTTCGTCACCTCACGTTCCAACGCCGGCTCGCGTGTGGATGCGATGTTTCCCAGCCTGCGTGGCTTTGTTGACCTTGAATTTAGTGATCCATCCGATGATGCGCTGGCTGATTGTGACCTGGTTTTCTTTGCAACGCCCAATGGTGTGGCAATGAAGCATGTGCCTTTGCTCTTGAAGAAAGGCACGAAGGTTATTGATTTGGCAGCAGATTTTCGCATCAAGGATGTTGCGCTATGGAGCAAATGGTATGGCATGGAACATGCCTGCCCTGAGCTTGTGGCAGAAGCCGTTTATGGCCTGCCAGAGATCAACCGTGAGCAAATTAGTGGTGCATCGTTAGTGGCAAATCCAGGCTGTTATCCAACTGCGGTAACATTAGGTTTGTTGCCTTTGGTGGAACAAGGTGTGATTGAATTAGGTGATATCATTGCGGACACCAAGTCAGGCATCAGTGGCGCAGGCAAGGGCGCGAATGTTGCTAATTTATTAAGTGAGGCAGGTGAGAGTTTCAAGGCCTATGCGGTTGGTGGTCACAGGCATCAGCCCGAGATTGCGCAAACCTTGTCACTGTTGTCAGGTGAAACGGTTGACCTGGTTTTTACCCCGCATTTGTTACCCATTATCAGGGGGATACACGCTACATTACATCTGAAATCCAGGAATGATGCGGTTGATTTGCAAGCATTATTTGAAGCACGATACAAAAATGAGCCCTTTGTTGATGTGTTGCCAAAAGGCTCGCATCCTGAAACACGCAGTGTTAAATCATCCAATATGTGCCGTATTGCGGCGCACCGAATTGGCAATAATGGCGGGCGCATTGTGGTGCTGTCTGTCATTGACAACCTGGTCAAGGGTGCAGCAGGCCAGGCTGTGCAAAATATGAATCTAATGCTGGGGATTGAGGAAACCACCGCCTTGATGCGTCCCGCGCTATTACCATAAGGCCTGGGCTAGTTAATGCTTGAATTTAATATTGATAAACAGGCCGGTATCCAGTTACATACCTGTGAGCGCAAAAGCCGCTGGTGTAAAATTATACTGTGGCTTAGTTGGTTAGCCATGCTGGCTTTTTTGGGCTGGTTGTTCTGGAAGGGATTACCAGGCAACATTTTTGCCATGTCTGGTTCAACAAACGTAACACCAGCCAACGCTGTGCCTCCCCAGCTTGTTCAGAAGCGGGTAGCTGATTGCAAGGGTGAGAGTGATGCTGCAAATAAACAACAAGATAAAGGTTGTGAACAGCAACTTTCTGAACTGAAAAGTAAATTAAATCATCAGTTTAGCAAGAAGTATTCACAGCAGGTCAAATCATCGGGCGAGAAATTAAAGAATGCTGAGATGGCGCTGGCGCAAGCACGTGAAAAAATAAAAGCACTCGAAGCAAAGCCGTTACCAAAACCAGCAAAGCCCGATTCCGAGTTACAGAAAAAGCTTTTCTTCTATGAAAAAATTCTCGGTGCCAATGGTGTTGAAGACGCTGTTTTTATTAATCATTTTGCGGCTAAAGCGGCAACGGAAAAAGGCCATTACCATTTTCAGTTGATTTTGGCACGCCTGGGTAAGCATGAAAATACCACAGGCAAGTATGATATTTTCCTCAAGGGTTATAAACGTGTTGAAACCAAACAGAAGGAAAAACTGGCCGATGCTAAAACCAGTGAAAAAACAATTCTTAAAAAAGAACCCGTTACCTATAAACATACGGATTTGTTGCCTGCAGAGGCAGTCTCAGGGCAAAATAACTTTGCTTTTAAATATTATCAGATTGTTACAGGTGAATTCGTACTACCCGGGAAATTCGAACTGGAATCACTTTCTGTTAACGTTCAGCCCGAAGGGATGTTGTCGGTCAGAAATAATTATGACTGGGATAACTTAAAACAACAAAAATTCAAGGAATTTGAGTAGGGGAGAGAGCAAACTATGTTTGGGAAAAAACAGGAATCCGATTCACGCCGTGAAAAAATAGATACCTTGCTTGGTAAACAAACTACGGTTGAAGGGGATATACGCATTAATGCGGGAGGCATTCATGTGGAAGGTGTGGTCAAAGGAAATGTGAATTCAGATGATGACTCATCGGTTTTGATCGTAGGCGAAACGGGGCACATCCATGGGGATGTACGGGTTAACAATTTGATTCTTAATGGCAGTATTGATGGTACGGTCTATGCCAGTAAGGTTGAATTATTTGATAAAGCCCATATTAACGGCGATATACATTATCATTTGCTGGAACTTGCCGTTGGTGCAGAAGTAAATGGTAAACTGGTGAAGGAAGAGCGAGCAGAACAGACTTTATCGGAAATGCCGCCAGAAACCCCTTAAAAGTCAGTGTTATCGACCTGTTTAGGCAGTGCAGGTACACTTAGTATTAGATTGATTACAGGAATAGAGAAATGACAGTAGAAACAGCAAGCGCAGCCCCAATTTTAAATTTTACCGATGCAGCAGCAAACAAGGTAAAAGGATTAATCGAAGAAGAGAAAAACGATAACCTCAAGCTCCGCGTATTCGTATCCGGTGGCGGTTGTTCCGGTTTCCAGTACGGATTTACCTTTGATGAAACTGTGAACGAAGGTGATACCGAAGTTGAGAAGAATGGCGTGACCTTATTAATCGACCCGATGAGTTTCCAGTATCTGGTTGGTGCCGATATTGATTACACCGAAGGCCTGGAAGGTTCGCAATTTGTTATCCGTAACCCGAATGCAAAAACGACCTGTGGCTGTGGTTCTTCGTTTAGTCCTGAATAAAGTTTTTTCTCCTTAAGGAGACCCTGATCAAGCCGGTTAGAATTTAACAAGCCAGCTATGCAAGAATGGCTGGGCAAGCTAGAAATAATTGGACTTGACCAGGGTTTCTTTATAAGTCCCAAGCGAGAATGAAAGGCTTGGGTGGATCATTTCACTCAAGCCTTCTTTTTAATCCGGTTTTTGTATTGTTATCGGGGAATTAGCCTCGCCTAACCAATGTCTCCTTCAGGACTCCCAGCCTAGGCTGAGAAATAAGAAATTAACCCGAGGCAGCCTGTTATTGCATTTTATACGCATAACTTTTTTTCAATAAACGCATCGCTTTATTTCCAGTTACAACTGCATTTTCACCCTCATAGCCAACGATGCAAACCAGCTTGAAACCTTGCTGATTCACCGCCATATCCAGAATATCCTCCGCAGATAAACTTAAGCGCCCAGCCCGTTCGACCAGCTTGAATTGGATATTACCCAGGTTATCAAAGGCACGGTAAATCACTTCGGTACATACCAGCCGGTTGGAGCTGAAAAAATCAAAGTCAAAGTTGTAGCCTTTGCCTTCGTGCTGGCAGACGCGCTCTATTCCTTCGGCGAGTTCGCTGGGTGATAATTCAGGCCGGATAATAACCAGCTCATCGACCTTGATTGTTTCGTTTAAAGGCCGGAATAAAACGCCATCTTTTTGTGCTTCCAGCGTGCGGATTTCGCCGCTCCAGCGTTTTTTTATCGCATCATCCAGTTTGATGCCCAGCGCATCACGTTCATCTTCAGAGCCAATATAAAGTGCAGCATGTGGCCAATAGCCAGGCAGGAATAGATTGCTGGCGACCAGGTCATGCCGGGTAATGATGACATCGCCCGGTTTTAACTGTGTGGCAAGTTGCTGGCGTAGCTCCTGGCTAACCCGTTTGCGACGATGATCAGCAATTTCTGATATAACCCGGCCTGCTTTTTCCAAAACAAAGAAGGATGTTTGTTGTTTGGAACTTGCGCCCCGGCGCGTCATGGCATGCCAAATGTAACGCAGCCTTAATTTGACATATTCCATCTGGCTGGGGTGCAAGCTTGCTTCAAGCTGCTGCAGATTTTGTACGACGGCTGCGACATACTCATCATCCACAAGGCTTTGTATGTGCTTACGGTGATCATCCACAAAATTCATCATGTACTGCATTTTGATCGCATTGTCAGCATCGCTTAAAGAATCAAAAATATGGGTATACACTTTGCGCGGAATGCGGTGTTGTGGTGCGCCTTCGTTAATTTTACGTTGTACCAGCTTGTGTTGCGCAAAATCATCAACCAGTAGCCGTGCCATATGGACAACCTGGCAAGATGCGGCATAGCCCAGAATAAAATGACGCCAATCGTCTAGCGTTTGTACATTATCAATCTGATCCGAAAAATGTACCGACATATCATTGATAATCTCCCAGAAGCCGCTGCGAATGGTCAGGTAACGTGAAATGAGTGACCATAAATGGTCATCTTCTTCCGGCAAAAAATAGCCGCGTTTGATGGCAGAATTAATCGTTTGCTGTTCTGGTTCGGCTTGCAGTCGTTCTAATGCATTGCTAAGCGATAGGTAGGCACGCTGTGTTTTTCTTAGGTTTGTGAACATAGCCGTGCATAGTATCACGATCAGACATTGTGATAGAATGGGCTCTCATTTTTGATGCCCTGGTACACTGTTCATCCATGCAAAATTTTCCTTTTTCTGCCGTTACGGCTCAGCCTGCATTCAAGATGGCACTTATACTGAATGCCATCAATCCTGCCATTGGCGGGGTGCTGGTCAGTGGGCCGCGGGGTGTTGCAAAATCAACCCTGGCGCGTGCTTTGGCAGATATATTGCCTGATGATGAGCATCCGTTTGTCACTTTGCCACTCGGTGCAAGCAGTGAAATGCTTACCGGTACGCTGGATTTGCAGGCGGTTCTGGATGAAAAGCAAGTCGCATTCCAGCCGGGATTATTGGCAAAAGCGCATCAGGGCGTGTTGTATCTGGATGAGGTTAATTTGCTTCCCGATATGCTGGTTGATTTATTGCTGGATGTTGCCGCCAGTGGTGTCAATGTGGTGGAGCGTGATGGCATTAGTCACCAGCATGACTCGGAATTTGTTTTAATTGGCACAATGAACCCGGATGAAGGTGAATTACGCCCGCAATTGCTGGACAGGTTTGGCCTGGCGGTTAGCCTTGGCAATGATTATACGCTTGAACAGCGCGTTGAGGTGGTGACAAACCGGGAAGCCTTTGATGCTGATCCTGAAGCGTTTGTCGCAGTCTATCAACAACAGCAAAATGAATTAAAAGATGCTATTAAAAAAGCTCGGCAGCTTGTTGATTCTATTGCTTATGATGATCTGCTTAGGCTGGAAATCGCAAGGCGTTGCGAAGCGGCAAATGTGGATGGTTTGCGTGCTGATATTGTGATGCTGCGTGCGGCGCTGGCGCATGCCGCATGGCGGGGTTCTCGATTAGCTGAGGGCTCTCAGTTGGCTGAAGGCTCTCAACTCGAATTAGGGGATATTGATGCCGTTGAAGATTTGG